>CAZWKO010000229.1:0-4840 GCA_964634925.1 uncultured Vicinamibacteraceae bacterium | reverse complement strand
TACGATCAATTCGTATGTGCTGGACACCTCGTGAGCCAAGTTCGTGGAGTAACTCCTCTCTGCTGTGACCGAGGCCATACGCCAAGGCACTATAGTGTGGGGAGGTGTAACCGCTGTGACCATTGACAACTGGCTGTTGGTGCGTTGCTGACCTCAACATAGCGGCGACATCATCATCTCGCCATCCTAACGGAAGCTCTAAAACAGGACCCGAGGCACGGTCATTAAGAATCTCCGATCGAACCGGAGCAGGAACAATCGGAATTACTGCCCACCCATCAATCAGAATGAATGCTGCAACTATGCTGCAGATAACACCGCGGCCATGGCCATCTGATCGGACGACGCGCGCGTACGCAATCGCGACTGCCGCGGACAGACAGACAAGAACCAACATCCAGAAACGCGCAGGGACTCTCAGCCCATCAAAACCCGGCAATTGCATTAATCCAAGATACGGTGAGTAGTTCATGATAGTTGTGCCCGCAACAGACGGATAAGGCCCCATAGCCAGCAGAGTGAGAAAAAAACCTGCAAAAAGATAAAACGCAAGCGGTGACCGGCGACGATATGCCTCCACTCCTAACGGGCTGACAAGCAACGAAAAAGTCACTGCAAGCAACGTAATGGGAACCCAGTCCGCGACGCTAGTCAGCGCGAGAGTGAACCCAAAAATAGACACCTGCCAATAACCCACAATGAAGTAATAAACCAACCCGACGGTCATCATGAATGCGATAGTCGTAGTCCCAACGCGAATACCACGAAAAGTGCTCGACGCTACTTGGGACGACCGCCACGACATCTGACATAGCGCCAGCCCAATAACTACGACGACAGTCACACCGGGAAATAACTGCCCTTCCGGTTGGCGGAACCAGTCAAATGCTCCCCACAACGCTAAATGCGGTGCACCACTCAACAACCCGGTTAGGTCAGCGCTATAACTTTGCACTTCCATCGCGGTTCTGTGCAGCCCCAGTGACTCATGAACTGACTGGTAGCGCAGCAAGAATGGAAGAGAGGTGAGCGTCGCAAGTCCGCCAGTGATTCCGATAATGCCAACGCTCTTCCACCAGTATTTTGTCGGACTAAACCAAAACGCCCAAAGCGCAACAAGAACAGGGAGAAACGCTAAAAAGTAGCCATTCGAGAGCCCCTGCATCACTGTAGCGACACCAAATAACAAAAGCCCCTGCCTGGATCCAATCCGCACGTATCGGTGCAAACCCAATAATGCGAGCGGCATCCAGAACGATGCCAAAACCTGTAGGTGGGCTAGCTGGTCCATACGATATGGCGCAAATGCAAATGCGAGCCCAGCCAACCATGCCGCATCTCGCCGCCGAGTCAATTCCCAACCAAGTAGGTATGCCGCACACCCAGATAGTGGAAAAGTAAGCAGAAACGTCACGTTGTAGGCAACGACAGGACTGCCGGTAATCCAGTAGAACGGTGCGTAAATTGGGATCAAACCGACCAGATGTTCCGAATAAGCCAAGATATTTGGCGTTGGATAAAAAGCGGGCGCATGCCACCATTGTTCAGTCAAGGGAAGCGCCTGCGTATTCCACCACAGAATCCAAGCATTCAAGACAGGGTCTGCCGGATCACTAGGAAAGCGACCGGACACTGACCGTACTAGCGGAAATGCAAGGACCACGGTGACAGCAAGATAAGACACAAATGCCGCACCAGCAGCATAACGACGCATCCACGAAGGAGACGACTCGGGCAAATCGAATCGGATTATAGTCCGCTGGCAATTACTAAGCTGGACGGCATTGCCTAGCAACTGGAAAATTCATCAGAGTCTTCAGCCTCATCTTGATGGGACAACCAGCAGCCATCAGTAGCTGTTTCCAATGCCATGTTGGCAAACACCCCGGCATCATCGCAAACACGCAGTAGTATCTGCTACTCACCGACAAAACAACTACGAAGTCATTGAGTCAAGAAAGCACTTACCCGCCAAAATCAAAACTGCACTCAGGCGCAACCAGAAAAACACCTCGAACAGTCATACGCGTACAACAAGTCAACACGCGCGTAACATCGTACAATCTAACCTTTGAACTCGCTGTGAAGAAAACTAAAGAGCTCAGAGCGACTGCTCTACGCGTCCAATTACATAGCCTTATTATTCTGGTCTGGGTATTTCTCCCTTCGTTAACGGCATTTGCCCAAGATGAAGATCCGATTGCTCCTGGTGCTGCCGTAGAACGTATTGCGACGGGCTACACGTTTCTGGAAGGACCAAGTGCTGACACCTACGGCAATATTTATTTTACGGATATCCCCACTGAACGCATCCTGCGCTGGACGCCTGATGACGGTGTCACCATCTATCGAGAAAATACTAATCAAGCCAATGGACTGAGCTTCGACCTTGATGGCCGTCTACTAATTTGTGAAATGAAGAGCCGTCGAATCACAGCGATTGAATTAGACGGCAATGGGACGAACATTGCTGATCGCTTCGATGGGCAACGGTTCAACAGTCCGAATGACGTGTGGGTGGATCAGAACGGCGGCATCTACTTCACTGACCCGCGCTACGGAGCCACAGACGACACCGAGCTTGACGGCAACCACGTGTTTTACATCACTCCAGACACCAACATCATCCTGCAAGTCGCTGACAATCTTGTGCGCCCGAATGGACTTGTCGGTACTCCTGACGGCCGTCGGCTCTACATTGCTGACCATGGTGGTGGGCAAACATTCGTGTACGACATAGAGCCAACTGGCCGACTGAGTAATCAGCGGTTATTCGTGCCACAAGGAGCGGATGGAATCACACTGGACTCTAAAGGTAATGTTTACCTGACGGGGGACGACGTGACGATCTACAATCCCAGTGGTATCTTGGTTGGTTCGATTGCAGTTCCTGAACCACCAGCAAACCTAGCGTTCGGTGGGATTGACGGTACAACGCTATTTATCACCGCACGTTCGTCCTTGTATTCCATCAAAATGATGGTGACAGGGCAATGAAAGCAGCACGGGGGTGCGCACACTGTCGCACCCAACCCGTAATGGACAAATGGGGACCATTTTGCAGCGAGCGGTGTAAGCTTCTTGACTTAGGCAACTGGGTAGATGAAAAGTATCGAATCCCTGACGAGAACTCAGATACGAAACTAGCTACAGAAACACCAACAACGGACACAGCGGATGAAACCGATCCCATATAGAGGCAATAGCGGAGCATGAGCGAGACGCTGACCATTACTGACAATCGAACTGGCAAGCAGTACGAAATTCCCATTACTGATGGCACGATTCGCGCCATCGATCTCAGGCAGATCAAAGTCGATCCTGAAGAATTTGGGATGATGTCCTATGACCCGGCATTCATGAATACTGCCAGCTGTCATAGTCGCGTGACGTTCATTGATGGCGATAAAGGCATCTTGAGGTATCGAGGTTATCCGATCGAACAACTAGCCGAACGGAGTAACTTTGTCGAAACAGCTTATCTTCTGATTAACGGTGAGCTACCAACCCAACCTGAACTCGACTCATGGACTGATGAGCTTAACCAGCACACGATACTCCATGAAAATATTAAAAAGTTCATGGAGGGGTTTCGATACGACGCACATCCGATGGGAATATTTCTGAGTACGGTTGGAGCACTATCAACTTTTTTTCCTGACGCAAAGAAAGTCCTCGACACCCAGTCACGACGTATGCAGATTGCCCGCTTGGTTGCCAAAGTGCCAAGTATCGCAGCGTATGCGCATCGGCATAGCATCGGACGTCCATATGTCTACCCCGACCCTCGACTCAGCTTTATCGGAAATTTCATGAGCATGTTGTACCGAGGAGTCGAGCCCCAATATCAGCCACATCCTGTACTGGAACGAGCGCTAGACATTCTCTTCATTCTTCACGCGGATCACGAACAAAACTGCAGTACAAGTGCGATGCGGAACATTGGCAGCTCTCAAGCAGACCCATTCTCATCACTTGCTGGTGCTGCAGCTGCACTCTACGGACCGCTTCACGGTGGCGCAAACGAAGCCGTTTTGCGCATGCTCAGAGAAATCCAATCCGTAGACCGAATTCCAGATTTCATCAAATCAGTCAAGAATGGCGAAGGTCGCTTAATGGGCTTCGGGCACCGCGTGTATAAATCGTATGACCCAAGAGCGAAAGTAATTAAGGAAACGGCCTATCAAGTATTTGATGTGACAGGCAGAAATCCTTTACTTGATGTTGCGCTAGAACTTGAACGTATTGCCCTTCAAGACGACTACTTTGTAAGCCGTCGCCTCTACCCCAATGTCGATTTTTACTCTGGCCTAATCTACGAAGCGATGGGCTTTAACGCGGGTATGTTCCCTGTGCTTTTCGCTATCGGCCGAACAGCCGGATGGGTTGCTCAATGGCAGGAAATGCTACTCGATCGAGAACAAAAGATCGCACGCCCAAGACAGATATATATCGGTGAGAACGAACGCGACTTTGTAGATATTAACTCGCGTTAACCGTCTGTGGATTTGCGTTCGTAATTAACGACCATCGCCGTTCTGTATGTGCAGGTCACTTCCAACACGTCGACCGATCACAAACGGAAACTTATTTATCTCGACAGTCTCACTACCGAGACTCTCATTCAATTCAAGGCGGGGTTCAGGCATGAGTCAAAATCCTACCACGTCATCGCAAACGAACTCGCCAGGCAAGCAATCCCCCAGCCATCGCAAGCATAAGCCACACTATCGGATCTGGTGGCACTCCACCAGCCAACTCCGTCATGAAAAATCCGCTTACCGCAATAAATACAACAGCCAAGAAGAGTGGAACCCAGCTCCGTCGTCTCGATTGATGG
>CAZWKO010000228.1:0-4842 GCA_964634925.1 uncultured Vicinamibacteraceae bacterium | reverse complement strand
ACCATGACGTGCAGGCCATGTCGTTGCCACTGCCAGCGTCTCTTGAAAACATGGAATTGTCAGAGACTGAGATCACCGCAAAGACAGGCCTAACCGTTGTGGCTGTCGAACAGAATGGCTCGGCAATCACAGATTTCAGCAATTTAGGGCGACTGATTCCTGGCACCACGTTGATTTTGCTTGGGACCAGCAAGCAAGAGCGACTTTTTACTCAGCAATTCAGATAATTCCTCCTTTTCACGGACATCAGACGAATTGAGGGTTGCCTCGTGTGCCCTTGATACCTAGTATCAGCATAGGAGAAGTCTTTACGATGCTGAACAGGACCATATTCGCGCGTGTTTTTGTGTTCTCGGTCGGTATTCTCGCTTTGAGCGTGATCGGAAATTTGATCGATGAGCCGACGACCGTTGTCGCGCAGAGTCAGACAGCTGTCCTTGATTACAACAGTGAGATTCGACCGATTCTTTCGCGGGCTTGCTTTAGTTGTCATGGCGCGAACGAACGGGCCCGTCAGGCCGAGTTGCGGTTTGATAACGATGCGTTTCTTGAAACGCACGTGGTACCCGGCGATGCTGATGCCAGCGCGCTCTTTCAGCGTCTGACGACGGATGAAACCATTGGTCGGATGCCCCCGGTTTCAACAGGACTTTCGCTGAGTGCAGCGGAGATTGAAACGGTGCGTCGTTGGATCGATGACGGAGCGATGTGGGGAGTCGAGGTAGCAACGGATGTAGATATAGCTGAACGGATGGTTAATTTTGAACGCGAAGTCCGTCCGATTCTGTCGCAGCGTTGTTTCGCTTGTCACGGGCCAGACGAGCAGAGCCGTCAGCGCGGACTGCGCCTTGATATTGAAGATGGGATCCATGGGGATCGGGCCGAGTTCGGCGAAGCCGTTGTGATTCCGGGCGATGCTGCGGGCAGCCTCCTGTATCAGCGCATCATCGAATCCAATGCGGTGGCGCGTATGCCGCGCGGTGCTGAGGCGCTCAGCGAGAGCGAGGTCGAAACCATTCGTCTCTGGATCGATCAAGGAGCTGAATGGCAATCGCATTGGGCGTTCATTCCACCGGAACGATCACCGTTGCCTTCGGTGACCGACGCTGACTGGGTTCGTAATCCGATCGACCGGTTTGTGTTGGCGCAACTCGAAGCAGAAGGACTCACGCCGGCTGAAGAGGCGGATCGCATTACCTTGCTACGTCGCGTGACACTAGACCTGACGGGATTACCGCCGACTGAGGGAGAAATCACAGTATTCCTTAATGACGATGCTCCTGATGCGTACGAACAAGCGGTAGACCGCTTGTTGGGTTCTCAACGGTATGGTGAGCGCATGGCGGTCGAGTGGCTTGATGCGGCACGGTACGCTGACACCAATGGGTACCAGACGGATGGAGAGCGGTCGATGTGGCGTTGGCGTGACTGGGTGATTGATGCCTATAACGACAATATGCCGTTCGATCAGTTCACGATCGAGCAAATTGCTGGTGACATGTTACCGAATCCGACACAGGACCAACGGATTGCGACCGCGTTTAATCGCAACCACAGTCAGAATGGTGAGGGAGGCATTGTCGAGGAGGAGTTCCTTGTTGAGTACGCCGTGGACCGTGTGCAAACGACGTCAACGGTGTGGCTGGGTTTGACACTGGGTTGTGCACGATGCCATGACCACAAGTTTGACCCACTCAGCCAGACAGAATTCTATGAGTTCTACGCCCACTTCAATAATGTTCCAGAGCGTGGGAAAGCTTTTAAGTATGTGAACTCTCCACCACTGATTACAGCCCCGACGATTGATCAAGAAGCACAACTGGCAACACTTGACGATAAATTGAGCGAAGCGCGCGAAGCGTTTGCCGCAATGGCGCCGGATTCTCAAGCGGCGCAAGCCGAGTGGGAATCATCGTTAGCGGCGTCTCTTCCCATTGACTGGTCTCTTACGGACCAACTGGTTGCACATCATCCTTTTGATGGCAACATTGCCGGTCTCGTGCAACCGGCAGAACCGGTCGCGGCGGTTTTGGAAGATGGATCGCCTCAATTTGTAGAAGGTCAGGTGGCAGCCGCCGCAAGTTTTGATGGGCGGCGGTTTGTGAACGCTGGCAATCATCCAAATGTTGGATACGACGACAAGTGGTCTGTCGGTGCATGGATCTACCCGACGGCGAACAGTGGCGTCATTGTTTCTCGTGCTAATGGGGGCGACCAGGGCGAGGTCGGTTGGGGGCTGTATCTGGAAGATGGAAAGATCCGCTTGAGTTTGTCAACGCGTGTTCTCGATGATGGTGTCGTCGCCGAAACTGTTGAAGATATCCAGTTGCATCAGTGGCAGCATGTGGTCGCAACATACGACGGATCAAAAACCCCTGAAGGCATGCGCGTCTATATCGACGGTCGTGCGAAGGCATTGACCGGATTACTCGATTTGGTCGGCAATCGTCTGCCTCAGAGATATCCACTACGGATTGGGGCCAGTGGGTCTGATAAACCTCGCTTCGAAGGCCACATTGATGATGTACGTATTTATACGACGGTGTTGACGGCCGAACAGGCCGCGGTCGTCGCGACCGTGGAATCGATCAGTGAAATTGCGGCGATGGCGCCGGGTGATCGGACCGCGGCCCAGCGTGACAAGCTTTATCTCTGCTTCCTGGATCAATATGCGCCGCAAGACGTCCAGACCGCGTGGCGTGACGTGGCCGCGCTTGAACGAGAGCGCGATGCGCTCTGGGAAAGTTTTCCCACGGTCATGGTGATGGAAGAAATGGATCCGCGTCGTCCCACGTATCGGTTGGATCGTGGCGCGTATGACAACCCGGCGGAGCCGGTGAGTCCTGGCGTTCCGGCGGTCCTGCCACCACTTCCGCAAGATGGCCCGGCCAACCGGTTGGCGTTGGCGCGATGGCTTGTCGACCCGCAGCATCCGCTAACGGCCCGTGTGACAGTCAATCGCTTTTGGCAGATGTACTTCGGGACCGGCATTGTCAAAACAGTCGAGAACTTTGGGACGCAGGGAGAATTTCCCAGTCATCCTGCTCTGCTCGATTGGTTGGCGACGACCTTTATCGATTCGGGATGGGATGTGAAAGCCATACAACGTGCGATTGTCACGAGTGCGACCTACCGGCAGGCCTCGCCCGTTACGGCAGATGAATTTGAAGCGGATCCGGAAAACCGACGACTCGCTCGTGGGCCACGACTCCGTTTGCAGCCGCAAATGATCCGAGACCAAGCACTGGCAGTTGCTGGTCTGTTGGTCGAAAAAGTCGGTGGGCCGTCGGTCAAGCCTTACCAACCGGAAGGCTTGTGGGCTGATATGGTCGAGGGCGGTTACGAAGACTATGTTGAAGCCGAGGGCGATGATCTTTATCGACGCAGTTTGTACACATTTTGGAAACGGACGCTTGGTCCTCCGACCATGATGACGTTTGATGCGTCCACACGAGAGACTTGCAGCGTTCGCACGGGGCGGACCAATACTCCCTTGCAGGCGTTGAACCTGATGAACGATGTGACCTACATCGAAGCCTCGCGCCGACTTGCCGAGAGCATGATTACAAGTGGTGGCACTACGCCGGAAGAGCGGTTGGCCTACGGGTATCGGGCAGCTACGGCCCATCGCCCCCAGCCAGCGGCGCAGGCGGTGCTGTTTGAGGGATTCCAGCAGCATCTGACGCACTATCAGAATAATCGGCAAGCCGCGCTTGAACTGATTAGCATGGGTGAATCTCCACGCGACGAGACACTGGATGTGGCGGAGTTGGCGTCGTATACCATGACGGCCAGCTTGATTTTGAATCTCGACGGAACGATTACAAAGGAATAGGTCATGGAGCCGCTTGAAAAGTTGTTTACACGTCGCCGATTTCTTGAGTTGTCGAGTTCTGGAATCGGTGCGGCGGCGCTCGCGACCCTCTACAACGAGGATCTGCTCGCGCAAGTACCGAATGCTGTTGGGGGGTTGCCCGGACTACCGCATTTTGCTCCCAAAGCGAAACGGATCATTTATCTCTTTCAATCCGGTGCGCCGTCGCAGCATGAGTTGTGGGACTACAAGCCGAAGCTTGCCGAACTGCGTGGCACGGACCTGCCACCATCCGTGCGCGGTGATCAGCGCTTGACGGCGATGACGGCAGCGCAGAGTAGTTTTCCGCTTGTGCCGTCGTTATTTAAGTTTGCGCAGCATGGAGAGTCGCGAGCATGGGTCAGTGAACTGATGCCGCATACCGCCAAGATTGTTGACGATCTGTGTTTTATCAAGTCCATGCACACGGAAGCAATTAACCACGACCCGGGGATTACGTTCTTTCAGACGGGTGCGCAGCTCGCCGGTCGGCCCAGTATTGGGGCGTGGTTGTCGTATGGACTCGGGACGATGAATAGTGATCTGCCGACCTTTGTGGCGATGGTGTCGAAAGGGTCTGCGCAGGCCGGGCAGCCGCTCTACGACCGCCTGTGGGGCAGTGGGTTTCTGCCGAGCCGATACCAGGGTGTGAAATTTCTTGCGACGGGAGATCCAGTGCTCTATCTGTCGAATCCCCCGGGTGTTGACGAAGGGACACGCCGTCGGTTCCTTGATGATCTCGAGAAACTCAATCGACAGAAAGAAGAAGAGTTTGGAGACCCGGAGACCAGCACGCGCATAGCGCAGTACGAAATGGCGTACCGCATGCAATCTTCCGTTCCTGAACTCACGGACTTGTCTGATGAACCAGACAGTATTTTTGAGCTCTACGGGGAGGATTCTCGGCAGTCAGGGACGTTTGCCAGGAATTGTTTGCTGGCCCGAAGATTAGCCGAACGAGACGTACGGTTTATCCAGTTGTTTCATCG
>CAZWKO010000227.1:0-4849 GCA_964634925.1 uncultured Vicinamibacteraceae bacterium | reverse complement strand
CTCGCCTGTTGAGGTGGCCGGTTTAGTGAGGCGTCGTTGTATTAGGTCTGGTGACAGCGCTTTGTATTTTTATGAAGAAGAACAATCCTAAACTTGCGGTATACCCCGGTTCATTCGATCCATTGACAAATGGGCATGTCGATATCATAGAGCGGGGCGCACGGTTGTTCGATCGGATCATTGTGGCGATTCTCGTGAACGGTGAGAAGGATCCGTTTTTTCACGGACGTGAACGTAAAGAAATTGCTGATGAGGTTTTCGGTGAATTTCCGAACGTAGAAGTCGAGACCTTTGACGGGTTGCTTGTGGACTATGCAGCCCGGAAAGAAGCAGATGTGATCGTTAGAGGTTTGCGAGCCATTTCTGATTTTGAGTACGAGATGCAGATGGCTTTAATGAATCGTCGGTTGAATCGATCGATTGAAACAGTTTTCATGATGCCAGACGAACGGTATACGTATCTCAGTTCACGTTTAATCAAAGAGGTTTATGCGCTTGGGGCTTCGATTACAGGTCTTGTGCCGGAGATTGTGGAGAGTCGGCTGGCCTCCAAAATGCCGCGGAGTAGTTGAGTAAAGCAGCGGGCCCGTTCCGGTTGCGTTATGTCAGTACACATGCAGATGCCGATTTCACAGCGGATAGGCCGAGTTAAACCATCACAGACTCAGGAAGTCACGTTGGCGGCCCAACGTTTACGGCAACAAGGCATTAGTGTGATTGATCTTGGTGCTGGCGAACCTGATTTTCAAACCCCCGCGCACATTGGTCAGGCAGGTATTGACGCGATCCATGCCGGTTTTACTAAGTACACAGCCAACGCAGGTATCCAGGAGCTCAAGGACGCGGTCGCAGAAAGATACCGTTCAGACTACGACGTCCGGTACCAGGCGGACGAGGCAATGATTTGCGCTGGTGGTAAACAGGCGCTGTTCAATGTGGCGATGGCACTGTTCGATGTTGGCGACGAGATTATTACCCATGCACCGGTGTGGCCGACCATTCCCGAACAGATTAAATTGGCTGGTGCTACACCTGTTTTTGTGCGGACATATGCCGACGAACGGTTTCAGTTGGCTGCGGAGCGTGTACTCGACGCCATTACACCACGGACTCGTGCGATTGTATTGAATTCACCAAGTAATCCGACTGGTGCATTGATCGCTGAGGAAGAGTTGGAACTTATAGTGCAGGAGACGGAGAAGGCGGGTATTTGGTTGGTGCTGGATCTGTGCTACGAGCACCTGCTGCATGACGACACGGTCTCTCATAATTTGCCAATGGTCGTGGAGAAGGCACGTGACCGCGCTGTGCTTATCGGAAGTGCATCCAAAACATATGCGATGACCGGCTGGCGTTGCGGATGGTTGTTGGGCCCGCAGGAAATTGTTTCTGCCTGCAGTACCATACAGAGCCATGCCACGTCGAATGTGTCGTCAGTTACACAGCTGGCGGTACTTGCGGCGTTACGTGATGGCGGCGGATGTGTAGATGAAATGCGGACGGCGTATCGGGAGCGAAGAGATCGTTTTGTGGCGCTCCTTTCAGAGGAGCCTGGAATTCTTGTAAATCTTCCGGATGGCGCATTTTACGTTTTCCCGGATATTTCTGAGTTTTTGGGAACAGATACAGTGCGGACATCTGTCGACTTTGCGAAAAGATTATTAGAAGATTCCCACGTTGCCGTGACACCGGGAGAGGCCTTTGATGCGCCAGGCTATGTACGCATTTCCTACGCGGCCTCGATGGACGACTTAACCGTAGGTGCAAAACGCATATGTGAGTTTGCGCGAGCCTGTCGTTCGGCAGCGTAAGTTGATTGAATGATCTGTAGTCTTCGTCAGTAAACTGTTCTGGATTGCCTGGTTAAATCATCTATCGATTGGATATTAAGACTACGCGACTAAGATAGCGTTCTGTATTGGGATTTAGAAGCATGCGTAGTGTCAGACTTCCGGTATTGAGATAGCGAAGCGAGCCCAGTTCACGGAAGGCAATCCCGTCTCGAGCAAGAAGGTCTGCATCCTCTTTTAGTACCACGCAGAGAACCCGTTCCGGAGATTCTAGAAAATCACGAACCGCACGAATTACAGGTAGCTCTACATGTGGGGACTGCACGTAATACAAGAGATTTCTATTAAAGACGCGATGGCGGCCATATGGTTCATTGTTGGTTTGTTCTGCTCGGATCATGGCAGCCATTTGTTGAACTTCTGAATTGCTATTGCTTGCCAGGACGCCATGGTGCGCGGCGAGATTGAGAATGACTACCGACATTACGATAAGGCCAAGGGATGCCTGTCCCCAGTATCCCGCCTTAGTGCGAATGTAGGTTACGGCCGCTACGCTGATAAGAAGGCCAGAAACACCAAGCACTATTGCAGAGGAGAGAATGATTGTCGGAGAAGTTGAAATCAGTAAAGGCTGAGCTCTATAGAGCAATGCTGCGATTGCGAGGATTGTGCATCCGGAGGCTAAGCAGGAGATTCCGAAAGAGCGAGCTTTTGAAAGAGGCGCTCGCAGCGCAGAAACGATACCGTGAGCCAGGAAAATGCTGAGTGGTATGAGTACCGGAAGAATATAGCGGGGTTGTTTGCCAATGGAGAATGTATAAAAAATGAGTGGCATGAGCGCCCATATCCCAATTCTCAGCGTAGTGATGTCAGGTCGCCAGGTTCTACCTCGGTCCAAAAGTTGTCGTATACACAACGGGGTAAAAAGCGACCAGGGCAGCAGGCCTCCGATAACAATCGGTCCGTAATACCACATCGGCCTAGGTGCGTTGTATCGAGTGGTCGAAAAGCGGTCGAGGTTTTCAGCGATAAAAAAACGTTCGAGGTAGGCGACGCCATGCTCTATGGTCATCGCGAAATACCATGGCACAGCGATTGCCAGTCCGACGGTCGACGCAATGGCAATATCCGTGAGCCGTACTTGCCAGACGCGTTTAAAGAGGAACCATTCGATTGCGGTGAGTGGTGCGAGTATTGAAAAAAGCAGCGCAATGCCCACAGGTCCCTTGACTAGAAAAGCGCAAGCTGCCCCTACAGCGGAAACAATGAGCCACGATGACCGCGAGGCGAACGGCACACTGCTGGACGGGTTGGACAAGAGTCCTACATACGCGCCCCAGACTGTTACTGAGATAAACAACGCCAAAGGAAGATCAGGGAGTGCCTGATGGGCCATGGCAATAGCACCAAAGCTTGTTGCTACAATAACTCCCGCGTAGAACGCCGTCGTGTCATCGTACCAGCGTCGAGCTGCGACGTACGCCACGATCACGAGTCCCATGCCTGCTAATGCCGATGGCAGACGGGCTGCCCAGGTTGAGACTCCCGTCACGGTATAGCTAAGCGCTGCCATCCAGTAATAGAGCACAGGCTTTTCGAATCGAGTGACGCCATTGAAATACGGTGTGAGCCAGTCGGAGCGGTCGATCATTTCGCGCGCGCTCTCGGCATAAAATGCTTCGTCAGAATCAGTGAGAGCAGGGCCACCAAGTCCAACAAGAAATGTCGCGCAGCAGAGTGCCAGAAGAAGAAGCCAATGTTTCGATGTATGCGGTGCGTTCACAGGTTTGGTCAATCGTAGCCAAGACGGTAGTTGTTGTCGATTGATTGGAATATTTGTCACACTGTTGCGATGAGAAGAGTGGCAGTCATAGGAGCGTCAAATGATCGCAGAAAGTTTGGTAATAAGGCGGTCAGAGCATTTCTGCGCGCGGGCTATCGCGTTAGTCCGGTAAATCCCAGATTAGCAGCAGTCGGTGAAACGGTCGAGGAATGCACTACTTATGCAACTGTGCTGGATATTCCTCACGATATTGATCTTGCTACGTTGTATCTTCCGCCTGTTATTGGGCAGGCTGTTGTACAGGCCATTGCAGAAAAGAAAATTCCTGAACTATGGGTCAATCCTGGAGCAGAGAGCGCAGATCTAGTTGACGATGCAAATGCTCGAGGTATTGTCGTGCGTGAGCACTGCAGCATTGTTGCGATCGGGCAGTCACCGGTTGATTTCGAGTAGTGAAACCAAGACTGGCAATTTGTTGCAGCGTGTGGGTTGACAGTGTTTGATAGCGTACCTATACTCAAAAACGATTAAAGCCTTAATTGAAAGTTCGCGCGTTACTTGCGACTTAATTCATAACTAAGTTTTCAAAATCCTACTCCTAATAACAATTCATCTTGTGACGGCGTATGAGCCCGTCGAGTAAGCATCTGGTCGCCGCGACCGAAATAACAACCTACTAACAGAGAGTTCGATCGAACACATGCCAACCAATACTAAATCTACAGACGCGACAAAAACGCCAAAAGAACCGGCCGCCGAAGCAAAAGCCGAGGCGAAAGCCGTGAATTCCAGTTCTCCGGCTGAGCCGAAAGCGACCAAGACAACTGAAACCGAGAAACCGGATAAATCTGAGAAGCACAAGAGCGATGGCGCGAAGTCTAATCAGAAAAAAGGCAAGGACACGCTCAACATCAATGACCTTAAGGGTATGGGGGTTAAGAAGCTTACCCAGGTGGCGAAAGATTTGAATATTGCTGGTGCCGGGGGCATGCCTGAGCAGCACTTGATCTTTCAAATATTAAAGGCGCAGACGGAACAGAGTGGTTTTATCTTTTCAGAGGGGGTTCTTGAGGTTTTGCCTGATGGCTTTGGGTTTCTGAGGGCTCCTGATTTTAACTACTTGCCAGGTCCTGACGATATCTATGTGTCTCCGTCTCAGATACGAAAATTTGATCTTCAAACCGGAGATACAGTTTCTGGGCAGATCAGGCATCCTAAGGAGGGAGAACGCTACTTCGCGCTTATAAAGGTTTCAGAGGTCAATGGTGATTCACCA
>CAZWKO010000226.1:0-4872 GCA_964634925.1 uncultured Vicinamibacteraceae bacterium | reverse complement strand
ACCGACAGCGGGGTGACTCGTTAGTTCACCACGAATCCAACCGTTACCCCAACATAAAACTCTCGACTTGGCGAAGGCTCAAAGTACCGCTTCGCTCCGGGTGGACCATAGGCATTCACAATAACCGATGAGTTATACCGCTCATCAAATAAGTTATCGATCCCGAAAAACGGTCGGAGGTCTGTGTTGCCAAACAGACTGTCAAATCCAAATCTGAGATCAACAACCTTGTACGCCCAATTCGATACGGTATTGCCATTATCGACAAAGAAATCATCAACCCATCGGACCGAGGCACTTGTCCGAAAACCACTTGCCGCATAATCAAGACCCGCAAACAATCGATTCGGCGGCGCCCCCGGTTCAAGCTTCCCAGAATAGTTTGTGCCACTACTAGTCACAAACTTTTCAAAGCTGAAGTTTTGGTGGGTATAGGCCATGCGAGCCCGAACTCTCGATACTGGACGCCAATTCAGTGACATCTCCACGCCGTTCCGGGCAGATTCTCCGGCGTTGGCGAAGAATGTCTGTTCATCCGCTGACTGCTGCGAAACAAACGCATCTAACAACCGTGCCCGATATACGGCAACCTCATACTGCAATCGAGCAGGCTCCAAAAGCCCCCGCAACCCGACCTCAAAACTGCGTAGACGTTCCGGGTCAAGCAATTGATTAAATCCGCCACCGCCATCAGGACGATTCGACAATTCCACAGTCGTCGGGGTCTGATAGGCCGTCGACAGATTAGTAAAAAGATTCACTGTCGGTGTTGCGGCAAACGTAAGACCAACCGACGGGCTCGCAGCGTTCATCGTACGCTCACCTGAATCATTCCCGTCTGCCAAGTCTTGGTCGGTCACGGAAAAGTTGTAATAGTCGTAGCGAATCCCAGCGGTCATGGTGACACGGCTATGTGGTGTCACACTGACTTGAGCGAAAGGCCCCGCCGACAACACGTCTTCCAGTTGTCGAATATCTAAATCTCCCTTAACCCACACTGGCGTGGTCAACCAGTCGGTGCTATTGCCATACTCTGCGCGTTTGTCACCCTGTGAGGAAACATCCACACCCATACTCCATTGGACGATGCCCTGAGTGCCAAGGTACTCGGAACGAAACCCGCCACCCGCTCGATTCAGATCAATCCACCGAAACGGATTTGATGCGGCGAGTTCTCGCGTCACGCCCCAGCCTGTGGCGCGAAACATCTGCGTACCAAAACTATGCTCAATCGTCGCACCATATTGCCCCTGCTCCGTGGCTTCGCCCCAGTGCTGCTTCTGGGCAATAAAGCGCGTTCCTCGGGGATCGGTCCTGGCATTGGCCAAACTCATCATGCTCGGATTTTCGGCAAAAGGTGAGTTGTAGTGATTAAAAATACCTGTCAACCGCGTTCCGGCAGACAGCGCTTGCCGAACAACAATATTCGTTTGTCGGATTTCCGCAGCACTATGCTCACGCCATCCATCCGTTTCAAAACGACTAAAGCTCCCCATAAACTCGGTACCGCTATTGTTATGCCCGTCCATCCGTATCTGCTGCCGGTTATAGCCATTACTACCAACCTGAACATCGGGGCGCACCGTGAAACGGCGTGTCTGATCGATTTCTGTAAACAGACTAATCACACCACCGGCTGAGTTTCCGTACAACACTGAATTCGGACCACGAATCACCTCGGCTCGCCGAACCGACCCGAGGTCGATATTGCTGGGTTCCGTGGTGCCATCAGCTGTCGTAATAGGAATGCCATCCTGCACAATCGCAATTCCACGTAGACCGAATCTTGGTTGTGGGGACCGTATGCTTAATCCAACGCCACCTGACAATCCATAATTTCGACGGTTCTGTACCAGCAAACCAGGAATCCCACGTAAGGCTTCATCCATTGACGCTTTCCGCTGCGCGAAATCAATCTCGTCGGACCCAACGAGAGCAACGGAATTCGGTACTGTCGCAAGGGCCTGGTCACTACGGGTAACATTGACCGTCTCGGCAAGCGCAGCGATCTCAAGCGTGAAATCTCGCAACGTCGGTGACGACCCGACCGTAACCGTCGAAGACGCGGCTTGAAAACCTGGTAGCGCGGCAGTCACTTGATAACTTCCAGCCGGTAACCGCATGGTGTACGTACCATTTGGACCACTCACCGCACTTCGCACCAGACCAGTTGACGAGTTTTGCGCCGTAATAGTGACCCCTGGTAACACGCCACCCACTTCATCCATGACCGCACCATTGATCATGCCAAGGTCATCCTGTTCTGCACTCGCAGTAAGTATTGACGCGGCACCAATCAACACAAACAGACAAACAATACGAACCAAATAACGCAGCTTCAAAGGCATACGAACTCCCAAGATAAAGACAAGCAAAACAACAATCAGGAAAACGAGATTAAACGGGGTTAGACACGAATGCGTGGCGGCCGAAAAAGAGAACTAATGTCCCACTTTGGCTCGATAGCATGCCCCATGACGATAACATCACGGCATTGCAGCGGGTGTGGAAACAAACCTGCCTCTGGCGTGAATCCAGGCAAACTTAATAAGTTCAGCAAGGTGTCTTCGAGACTATCGCACGGAGTGATCCTAGCCACCTGGTCAGGCAATGTATTTTCCGCTATCTCAAGCGGAACAAGAACGTCTCGCCCAACAGGGCATCCTGCTGTCACTGAAAGCATCAGGGGCAACAGCACTAAAGCTGTGAACTTCCAAGCGACAATACCGGCGACGGTCCGAGACCGCAATGCTCTCATACAGTTTTATTGTAGCGCCTTGGCACGTTCGTAACGGTCAATTTTAATAGGAAAAAAACAAAAACAGACACTCTTTACGCCTAGCGACGCAGAAAATTTCACTGCTTCGTGCCGGTCCACACACCTGTGCCATACCAAACGAAACTGCCTTCATCTCCGTTTATGGTCGTTCCGCCTTGAATTTCGCCGGAGAAATTTATCGGCATGTCACCATCGAGGTCTGGAACAACAAACCCCCACTTAATCGTATTGCCGTCGACAGTGCCCTCAAGCGGTAAGACCCCTTCGCCGTCATTCATGTCAATCTCGCCAGCGATCGACCCACCACTCTCATCAAAAGTTGCGACCCAGACCTGTTCACCAGTCTGCGTGTCGAGTTTGATTTCCCAGATGCCTGACAGACCAGACTGAGCCTGCAGAGATTCTGGTAGTACCGAAAGTCCGAGTAATACACTCGCTGAAAACGCCAAAATAATCCCAAATACGTTTGATTTCGACATATCTTAAGCACTCCTGTTTGTCAGGCAGGCTTATTCTACACATTGCAACAAACAGGCAAAGCGTGGCACGAACTCTTTCCAGCAGTAGAATGTCATTCTATTGATAAGCCACGAAAACCTTGATGAGGTGGAGTGAATGACGAAACAAGCCGATACAAACCGCTGGTTGCCACTAATTGGCGGCACACTCTTAAACCTCGTTCTCGGCGTGTTTTACTCTTGGAGCGTCTTTGTGCTTCCGCTGGAGAACGAATTCGGTTGGATTCGGCAAGAAACCTCCTGGACCTTCAGCATCGGCATCTTCACGATGGCCGTCATGTTTGTGGTTGCCGGACGGCTTCACGCCACGCTCGGTTTCCGCACAGTTGCAGTGATCGGTGGCATTTTATTCAGTCTTGGATTCTTTCTAGCAAGCCTTACGACATCACTGACTTGGCTTTACATTTCATACGGTGTGATTGCCGGTGCCGGTAACGGCATCGGTTACTCGGTTGCCATTCCGGTCATATCACGCTGGTTCCCAGACAAACGCGGCCTCGCACTCGGAATTGCGGTTGGCGGATATGGCGCTGGCTCCGGTGTGTTTGGCCCCATCGCCGATGAATGGTTACTTCCAACGTACGGGTGGGAAGCAACTTTTCAAATTTATGGAATCGTATTCTTGTTGATCGCCGTCGTCGGGGCTTGGCTACTCAAACCGCCTCCGGACGGCTACGTGCCTGAAGGGTGGGACCCCAGTCAACTCAAACCCGCCGTCACCACCGTGACGAGAGACCTCACACCTAGCGAAATGCTTGCTGACCGATCTTTCTACCTTCTCTTTGTGGCTTACTGTTTTGGGGCAATGGCAGGCCTCGGTCTTATCAGTCAATTGGTACCTTTTGGGCGAGAGGCTGGAATCACCAATGTTGCGCTCATTGGACTTATCGTAGGGGCCGTCGGTAACACGACAGGACGAGTTGTCTCCGGTTCGCTCTCAGACGGACTTGGCCGCCTGAATGTGCTGCGGTTAATGGTTATTGTCTCAGCCGTTGCGATGCCACTGCTCTACTTACTAGGCTCGAATGTTCTCTTTTTTGTGATCGGGGTATTTGTTGTCTACTACTGCTACGGAACACTTCTGAGTGTATTTGCAGCTACAGCAGCCGATTTCTACGGAACAAAACACCTCGGAGTAAACTACGGGTTGCTGTTTCTGGCTTGGGGCATAGCCGGACTGGTGTCTGCACAACTGTCCGGGTTTGTGGTCGACACTTTCGGTGATTACCGATTGGCATTCTTCGGTGCAACAATGTTATCGCTTATTTCACTCGGTGCTCTTTCGATGGCCAAACCACCACAAGTATCGGAATCAGGTCCCGCATAGGTTAAATCCTTGTCTCAATCTTCTCTAGGTAGCGTTGTTGGTCTCGTCGGCGACCTCGGAGACCGACTCTGTCGCTTTACACAACGATGGATCCCCGACTCTTGGGTGGTCTGCATGATTCTGACAATCGTCGCGCTCGCTTTGGCGATGGTCGGTGCAGGTGCGAGCCTGAATGAATCCGTGTTGGCCTGGGGTGGGGGAATGTGGGCGTTACTTGAATTGGCAATGCAATTTTCAATTGCAATGAT
>CAZWKO010000225.1:0-4880 GCA_964634925.1 uncultured Vicinamibacteraceae bacterium | reverse complement strand
ACTTCGAGCACCCGACCGAGCACGCCGCAGGAATCGAAGCGGTGTTCGTCAATGGTCGTGCTGTATGGCAGGATGGGTCGGCGACCGGAGCACGCCCCGGGCATACCCTGAAGCGTCAAGATCTTCGGGCTATGAAACTGGCAAAGTTGGGGTCGTCTGGACACTTTTCCGCGCTAAGTCATTAATTTTAAATGGCGCAAGCGCTACCTTTTAAACAGCGGGTCCAAGGTTCGAGTCCTTGTGCATCCAACAGTCTTTTCAATAGGTCAGGTGGTTTTGGGAGGTTAATAATAGACTTTGGACACCTTTACTGTTTTTATTGCCCCAGATAGTCAGAATTCATATAGCAATTAAAGACTTGTAGCCCACCAACTACTTCAATTCTTCCCTACTTTCTGTCATCATTACCGTATGAAATGATTAACGCGAGTGAATGGTGTGAGGTTAATAATATCCATGGGTGTCGCCAATTTCGAGTGAAGGCTGGTGGACTCGGGTATTTATACTTTGGGGGACAAAAATGTTTTTAAGCAATCCAGCTTTGCTCACCGATGAGACCTACGTGCCCGGCCTACCGCGAGAAAGTGTGGCAGAGAAATACGGTGTGCTGCTTGACGATGTTGCTAAACTGGGATCAGCCGAAAACCCCTTCGGGCCATCACCGATGGCCGTCGAGGAAGTGAATGCTGCACTTTTTAAGATGGACATTTATCCAAGTTGGACGGCTGAACCATTGAGGGAAAAAATCGCTGCGAAATATGGTTTCACGCCCGAACGGATTATTTGTGGAGCCGGCGAGACAGAGATAATCTCCTGGATCGTCCGGACCTTTGCTGCGCCCGACGAAGGTGTACTAATGTATGAGCCTTGCTTTCCCATGTACCACCTATCGGCGAACTCCGAGAACCGACGATGCGTCTATGTCCCTATGGGGTCAGAATTTGATTTCCGGGTCGACGATTACATTTCGGCGATTGACGATTCGATTCGCATCATTTTCCTAACTAACCCGCATAGCCCAACCGGTAAGCTGATGCCGCTCGAAGACGTTTGTCGTATTTGTCGCGCAGCGGAAAATCGACTGGTTGTCCTCGATGAAGCTTATATTCATTATTCGCGGACGAAAGGCGGCTTAACGCTCCTCAATGAGTTTGACAACTTAATTGTGCTTAGAACGTTCTCGAAGGCCTTTGGACTCGCCGGCCTCCGGCTTGGGTTCGGTATTGGTCACCCCGACATGATACGTGCGATGTTAGCTCTCAAGCCTACTTGGAACATAGGCCAGTTGCATATCGCCGGTGGGATAGCTGCCCTCAACGATGATGCCCATGTCGACCGCACCGTGGATATGATCTGTGAGATGCGTGACTACGTCGCCCAAAGGCTCAGCCATCTCAACTCTTTTCGGATAATTCCAGGCAGCCTTTCCAACTTTTTTCTGGTCAAGATAGTAGACCCGGAACAGGACTCGACAGGGGTTTTCCAGGAATTGCTGACGCGAGGAATTATCGTCAAAGACTGCAGTCTTTCATTCCGTGGTCTAGGTAAACGTTATCTCCGGGTCGATGTGTCGCTGAAGAAGCACATGGATCGTTTCGTCGATGCGCTCACCGACCTCGATGGGTTATAGAGGAAGCGCATACATGGCGGAATCGGATATCGCACTCGGGATAGACGTCGGTGGTACTTTTACCGATGTACTCGCTCTCAATCGTGATACGGGCAAGTTGTTGTCTGTTTTCAAGGTACTCTCAACCCCTGAGAATCTAGCAGAAGGCGCGGTGATAGGGGTCGACAGATATCGCGAGCGCATTGGCGATTTAGCGGGTGCCGTTTTCCATGGCACCACAGTCGGTACTAACGCCCTAATCACCAAGAAGGCGGCGAGAACATCTTTGGTTACGACAAAAGGATTCCGGGACGTTTTAGCGTTACGTCGGCACGCGAGGCCAAGGCTCTACGATCTCTCGCCGTACATCTCGCCACCGATTGTACCGAGGGAGCTCCGTTTTGAAGTTACGGAGCGGATGGGACACGACGGCGAAATCTTGACGCCTCTCACCTCTGAGGAGGTCGAGCGAATTATCGGCCTGGTACGTGACGCTGATGTCGAATCCGTCGCGGTCTCATTGCTACACGCCTATGCCAACGATGCGCATGAGCGCACTCTCGGGGTTGCACTAGAAGCGGCGTTACCAGATGTTTTTGTAACGCTGTCGAGCGATGTTTGCCGAGAGTTCCGGGAATTCGAGCGCACTAGTACCGTCGTGGTAAATGCCTTCATCGGGCCTGTCGTTCAAAGTTATATTGACCGGTTAGGAGATGCTCTTTCCAAACGTAATATTCCACGCCTCTCAATCGTCAAGTCAAACGGAGGCTTGACCTCGGCCGCGAACGCCTGCCGCTATCCTGTCCACCTCATTGAATCAGGTCCCGCTGCGGGTGTAATCGCCTGCGCCGCGCTCGATGCCGAGGAACACCTTGGCGACCTTATCACCTTCGACATGGGTGGAACCACTGCGAAGGCTGGGGTTGTTGTTGGCGGTCAACCAAAACTCAGCACCGAATTTTATGCCGACCGTTTTGTTGATGGTAAAGATGTCGGGGGCTATCCAATTCAAAGCCCTGTGATTGACCTCATCGAGATTGGTTCGGGAGGCGGTTCGATCGCTTGGATCGACACCAACGGTATCATAAAGGTCGGACCGGATAGCGCCGGTGCTCAGCCAGGACCGGCCTGCTATTGCCGAGGCGGCGAACTGCCAACAGTGACGGACGCGCATGTCGTGGTCGGTCACATTGCCGCCGACGGTTTTGGCAGCGAAGATCTAGGGATCAGCCCCGACCGGGCCCGTAGCGCTATCGCCAGTTATATCGCTAAGCCTTTCGGATGGACTGTAGAGCAAGCGGCATGGGGAATCTTGCGTCTCGCCAACGCGAGCATTACAGAGATAGTGCGGCTGGCCACGCTCCGCCGCGGGCTCGATCCAAGAGTTTTCAGTTTAGTCGCTTTCGGCGGTGCGGGTCCTCTTCATGCGGCAGAGGTTGCCCGCGAAGTCGGCGTGCCCAGGTTCGTCGTGCCGACCGTACCTGGATTGTTTAGTGCCGTTGGTACGATGCTTGGAGAAGTCCGCCACGACATGGTGCAGACCTTATTACGCCGTGCGAAAAACCTAAGTAAAACCGAAGTAACCGAGGGTTTTTCGCGACTCAAGAGCCGGGCAAGTGAACTAATCGCGTCCGAGAATACGGGTGGAAATTGGCACTTCAAACAGCTGGTGGATGCTCGGTTCGAAGGCCAGCTCTTCGAGCTTACACTGCCACTCAAGAGCGGCGAGACGCTGACGGGTGATAACCTTGACCACGCATTTCGTTCCGCACATTACGATACCTACGGCTATGATCTTCCTGAACACACGGTACAACTCGTCAACCTGCGTCTTGTGGCTTCAAGTACGGTCTACGACGGTAACTGGCCAACGTCAGTGACGGAGGCCGACACGCCACCAAATAGGTCGAGGCGTGTCATCGACGAGGAAGGAACGGCGCATGAAGTATCAGTTCAACACCGCGGGGCGCTCGAGCCCGGCATGAAGATCCAGGGACCGTTGATCATCGAGGATTTTGGTTCCACAATTCGCGTGCTCAATAACCAGTCAGTAGAAGTTAGGCCGTCAGGAGTGTTAGTTGTTTCGGACGATGAAGTAGATAAATGACAAAACAGTCGATAGTGCATGATGATCCGATCACCTTCGAAGTGGTACGAAGCGATCTTTACGCCATTTGCGAGGAGATGAAATCAGTTATGATGCGGGCGAGCTTCTCGCCCCTTCTGAGTCTGTCGGCTGATTTGTCTTGCGCTATCTTGGACGACAAGGGTGACGTGGTGGCCCAGGGGAACGACATTCCTGTACATCTCGGTGCTATGCCGTTTTCGGCTAAAGGTATCCTAGAGTCATTTGCGCTCGATTCCTGGAAGCCAGGCGATGCGGTGCTGTCCAATGACCCCTACTCAGGCGGCTCTCACTTACCAGACATGACCTTACTCTCGCCGATTTTCGACACAAGCAGTGTTGTCGGTTTTTCAGCGAGCCGGGTGCACTGGCCAGACGTTGGTGGTTCCGCGGCGGGATCCTCTTCCGTGACTGATGAGATCGTGAAGGAAGGTATTCGGGTGCCGCCAGTAAAAATTTTAAAAGAAGGGGAACCGGACCGAGGGCTCTGGACCCTGTTATTTGCGAATGTCCGTGTTCCTCACGACAGAGTAGGAGACTTTCAAGCCCAGATCGCCTGTAATGCACGTGGAGTTCAGCGTGTTTCGAAACAAATCACACGTTATGGCGGCGCGCAAATGCGTCGCATTTTTTCTGAGACGCAGGACCAAAGTCAGCGCATGATCAATACGATCTTGGATAAGATCCCGGACGGTAAATATCGGGCCGTGCATCACCTCGATGGCGATGGGTTTACCGAGGATGCTGGCAATGGCCCTTTCGGTATTTCCGTTAAGATAGTGAAAAGAGCTCGAAAGTTGTGTTTCGATTTTACGGGTACTGACAAGCAAGCTAAAGGGCCGATTAATTCCCCCTTCGCGGTCACTGCATCCGTATGCTATTACACGATGCTGGCACTCGCGGGTGGCGCCGTGCCACCAAACTCGGGCGCTTACCGGGGAATAGAGGTAATAGCGCCAAAAGGCTCGTTGGTGAACCCAGTCTATCCCGCACCGGTCGTTGCCGGGAATACTGAAACTTCCAACCGTATGGTTGACGTACTTTTGGATGCGCTGGCTCCAGCAATTCCTGAACGAGCGGTTGCTGGCAGTTACGGCTGCGCCGGAGTTTTTGCACTCGGTGGGTGGGACGTAGTGCGCGGTGGGC
>CAZWKO010000224.1:0-4890 GCA_964634925.1 uncultured Vicinamibacteraceae bacterium | reverse complement strand
ATTCTTTAGACGGAAAGTGCAATAGTGAAGTACACTTCTCCACCAGTTCATTCATCAATTTCATTTTCATCAATTAGTTTTAGTTTCTTCTGATAGACTCCGTGGGCAAGTTTCTCTACCATTTGCGTTTTACTTGCTTCTTTAAGCCAAGTCTTACCAGTTCTTTCTGTTAAATCAAACTTGCTATTGAATACATTCAACCAGTTTTTGGTATCGAACTTTTCAGGCAAGTCTTCCAGTACAACAGTCCACTTTCTTTTTTTGTGTTCGGTAATCAAGTAAGGATTAATATCATCAATAATACCTTTGGTAGTAAACCAAAAGTCATCCCACTTTAAACCAATGTATGACCTATCAAAAGGAACGCCTCTTGTCTTTTGTACCTGAAATAGATTGAAGTCATCTATATTGGTTTGCACCATACACATCTGAAATTCTATTGAGTTCTTGAATACTGCTGAACCTTGTATTCGATCAATATGAGTGACTTGCTCATCATTACCTTTATTGAAATGAGAAATCACCAATATTGTGATCCCATACTTATCTTTAATTATGGCAAGTGCATTGGTTACCTTGCTCATACCAGTAGCCTTGGAGAAGTCTGAAACAGAGGTAGCATTGTACATACTATCAATGACCACTACTTCGGGTCTGAAAGTCTGAATCATCTGCTGTGCCTGTTTCCATATATCCATAGTAGTACCGCCCTTGGACATCATCGTTAGATTATCGTCACCTTTCCAATCCATCTTATCTTTTATCTTATGATACCTACGAAGTAATTCATCCTTTCCTATTTCAGTATCTATGAACAAGACCTTGCGACTACCACTCTTGATATGATTTCCACAGAAATGCTTTTCTCCATTGGCAATTGATAAAGCCAACTGGATAGCCCACATTGATTTTTTACTTCCTGTTGTTCCCGCAAGGCACGAAATGAATCCTTTAGGTAATATGTTTTCTATTATCCACTCTGTTGGTTTTGGAGTGGTGTTACTTGCTTCTTTTCCTGTCATAATTGTGAACCCTTCTAATTCGATTGGTGTTGGTATCTCATACTCGATTGCATTCTCAATGGCTTCATCAACTTTGGCGAAACAAGTACTCTTTCCATCATCATATACATCATATCCATTAGGTAAAGACATATCCCATTGAGCAATCTTCACAATGGTCTTGGGATGTTCTGTCTTTATCCGTTTGGCAAGTTTCTCTGCACCCTTTGAACCCGTTTCATCATTATCGTAGACTATTACGATTTCATCAAACACATAAATAATCTTGATCTCTTTTGGTATGGATGTAGCACCACATGAAAATGAGATTCCTTGAAGTGGAGATGCCAACGCATCCTTTTCACCTTCAAAGATGTATAGTGGCTCATCGGTATCAAAATGTTCTACCAATTCATCAATCATAAAGATTTGATTTGAAGTATCAGATGATGCTTCCTTAATCCAATATTTCTTATGAACCTTGATGCCATTTGGATAGATAAAAACAGTATCTCCATTATCATCTTTTCCTACATATTTATCTTTGTATTTGTGACCCAGTTCAACCCTTTTTCCATACCTTTCTTTTAGTTCTTCGTACTTCTTCATTATTTCTACCTGACCTATGCCATCAGAATGGCTTTTAACGGCGGTAATCGGCTTGTATTCGACAGTTCTGTGATTATTTGAGTCTATAGTCGAAGGTTCGATATACTGACGAGGATTGTCCATATTTAGGCGTTCTGCAAGTTGGTATAGATTGCCACTTCCACAGCCAGAAAAACACGTCCATAAACCAGTTTCAACATTGAATGAAAAGGATGGATTATTGTCATCGTGCAATGGACAACAACCCAATCCTTGACTACCAGTATACTTGATTTTTTGTATACCGATTTCATACTCAAATATGTGCGGATAGTCCATTATCTTTTTAGCCAGTTATCTACATCAGTTCTCCGAAATAACTTCTTACCATCTTCTTTAAATGGCTTTAGTGTAGATCGAATAATGGCTCTCCTGATTGTTGGTTCAGATAGACGACTGTAACTGACAACATCATTAATGGTCATAAGGTTTGGGTTATCGGATTTAGTGATTAGAGACTCAATCCTATCCAGTCTTTCAAAGATTGGGAGTAAGAGTTCTGATATGTGTGTCATTTAAGACTCCTTTGTTAGTTACCTAACAGGAGTTGGTTACGCTATATCTTAGTTCAAGACCATCGTAACCAAGCGTAACCAGTTACGCTAAATGATAAATAAATATAAGTTTTTTCGCTCTACCACTTGTCTTTTCTATACCCCATTTTGTAACCTCAAATAGTTAGCCAGACCAAGATAAGTGTAGTTGTGGGAGAGTGTTGGAGCTTAGCTCCTTTAAAGGACATTCTCTGTCTCCAAGTACATCATTATTACTTAAGACGAATGAATGAAATATGAAGAAAAAAGATGAGCTGGCTATTACCCATTCCGGGGTACCTCAGTTTGAATCTAATGATCTCTATGAGCTTGAAACATTTAAAAGCCAAGTCATTGATGATAGACATAATTCAGGTAATACATCTTTTGAGAATGAAATCTATGATGAGATAATTGATGATATTCAAAACCACATTAAGCAGTATGCAAAATCTCATTATTTCTTAAATGGTAAGCTACCTGATGGTACAAAGGAAGTAGTCTCATATATACCAACCAAAGAAGATCAAAATAAAACTGACTTTACGATAGATGAATGGAGTGATCTTCAAATTAAGGTTGGTATAAATGATATAACATTTGTTAAAAAAGGAACTGGCAAAACATCAGAGCATAGATTGAATAAATTTGGTTGGAAGAAAAATCTAAAAACCCAAGTGATTAGAGAATTATCAAAAGGTGAATTACGCTATGTCGATTTTGTTTCTCATGTAAAATCAAAGCAGACTATCAAAAATCAGATCTATCAGATAAATAAAAAATTAAAACACTTGTTCAATCTGGATGTAAATCCAATCGTGCATAAAAATGGTAAATGGATTACCATGATTGATATTCAGATGCTTGATGCTGATGAATACATTTTAGATGTAAATAAAAACATAATGGAAAAGATTTCCATGGAGTCAACAAAGGATAAACGTGATTATGAATACGATGAAACGTATCATACTGATGCTATGCAAGATTATCTACGCACACGTCATAATGAGGATGAGGAGTATTAAATCCACACATCTACAAAGTGAGGTATGTATCTACACCATAACCCCTGTAATACTATACGCTAATAGGGGTGGTTGACTTTAATCAATTAATGGGGGGGAGAGCATATATATAAATCCATACACGTCATAAGAGTACCAATCCTCCCACAAACAAAAAACCCCGGGTGACCGGGGCTTAGTGTTGTAAAAAGGTCACATCCCTATCTTTTCCTCTATCGCAACTGACATCAGGTTACTTTTCCTAAACCATGCTCTACCTCGCTTGCGTGACTGCGATCCAGCTTATAGCTTCTGCCAGAATGCATCATAGTAGTCGTTATAGACCAAGTCGGAATAGCCAACGCATTCTGTTCTGCTTATGTCTGCCATTTCTAGCGAATGCAAACACTTGATATAATGCATGAAAGTGACCTTCTTCAGCACCGACTTTTCTCCCTCACTATGCCCGCCGAACCTCTGGCGCAAATACACATTGGATGCTGTCTCCCTTACGTAACCCAAATAGTTCTCCACTATAGATGGCTCCATTTCCTGAAAGCTCGCAGAATTCCAGAAGAGGTCAGCCTTGATGCCGCTCAGGAAAGGGAACTTGTATGCGCCAAACATGTAGATCTTTCCTTTTTCAACCACGGAAATCTGCTCCAGCTCACGCGTCTCAATATATGAAATGACTTCGTTCGGGAACACCGACTTCAAATACTGTTCGCATACATACAGTTGTGGCCCCAGATCGAACAGGAGAAACGTAATATGCGGATGCAACTTCTTTATAACTTCAACCTGCTTTCCGCTCCCCGGCCCCAGTTCTGCGATCAGACCAATCTGCTCAAAAGCAATGAACTGACAACAATATGCATACTGCATATAGTAGTTGAGATGATTCGTTGTATAACAGTTGTCTCCCAGGAAACAATGATCTTCCGGGTTCCCGGCAATGCTGGCGTTAAACTTTTCCAGCAGAAGAGCGCCTTTCTTTTTGCCGTACCGGTGGGCTATTTCAACATAAGTAGCCAGTATTCTTTGCTTTCTCCGTTTAAACCAGCTGGTGTCGAATACTGCTGATGTAATGCCTTTCCTAATCGCCTTCGGTAACCGATGGATGACAGGCCAAGTACCAACGTTTGGCATAGGCCACAAATCCGTAGCACCGAAACTGCACAGTACCGAGCCTCTACGACGCCTGAAATCATTGAGACCCAGTCGGCGAAGCTCCGGCAACAGCCGCTCCTCATTAGGACTGCGCCAGTAGTTTGTAGGCCTGTAGATTTCCGGAGCATTTGCCTCGTCTGAAATTATCAGATCCAGCAGCTCAGGATCATCTTGAATTTGTAGCGCGCAAGCCGTCATAGCATTAATGAAGTTTCTTGGACAGGATGAACAGGATAGGAGAGCGGACAACAAACGTAAGAAAGATTGCTAATTGCCCATATTTATGCGTGGATTTTTTTATTATATTTAACTTTATTTTATTAGCTAATGTTGGCATAACAGTCTCCTGTTTTTTTATTTTTTTTAAATTGTTTATTCAAACGTGGCGATAAAAAGTATGCTGATAATTAATTTGTGCATGTATCTCATAATTGGGCTCCTGATATCTAATTTTTACAAAGTTAGGAATAAATACTTACTGCCCGCATCTTAATAATACCTTAAAGTAAAAATTTAATGTTTTTTTAAGGT
>CAZWKO010000223.1:0-4967 GCA_964634925.1 uncultured Vicinamibacteraceae bacterium | reverse complement strand
GCGCATAGACATCAGCGCGATCCTCTTGCGGGAGATGACGAACGAGCTGAGGCATCAGAAACAACCAGGCACTATATTGACTTTGCGCATCTCCCGCCAGACACGTAAGAACACCGACAAAACTGGCCTCTGCTTCATTCGCATATCCGGCAAGGTGCGCCCATTCATGCGCCACCAGGAATGGTCGCTCGTAGGGCAACACCGTGTGATTTACAAGCACCTCCAGTGAAAATGGGCTTACCATCCCATCAATTCCGGCACGTTTAAAGTAGGGTGACAATAGTGTGTTTTTGGGGCGACCAGCAACTGCCGTTCGTGAACCGCCGAGTCGTCGCTGGACAACGCCGAACGCTGGACCAAATCGATCGGGCAAGTCAGCAAACGTCGGCCATCCATTACTACTAGCCCTACCATGAAGTCGATTCAGCCGTTCAACAGTACTTTTTGAGAAGTCGAGTAGCCCTGCTGGTGAAATCCGTGTCGCATCGTAGTCAAGCTTTGCGACTAATGGCTGACGACGATAGTTGAATCCCCATAAAACCATAAAGATGAGATACAACACCGCAACCGTAGCCATAGTATTGAGACACATTTTGGCAACGATACGCATACGTGATTCCTGGACATTGACACGCAATGCACGTACCCACCAATAAATGAATCCCAGCAGACCTAACACCGCCATAACATCAAGCAACGCGACACTAAAGAGACTTGACAGGCTTGTCAGTACCTGCTGACCAACCAAATAAACCTCTCGCGAATAGATTTGCTCAATCCACGATGCTGGCACCGGCGCTGCACCCACCACTACAGCGAGAGTGATGACGGCCACGGTGCGGTAGGAAGTCCTCACACGCATCATCACAACTGCTCCAACAGTTGCCCGCGGTCATCAAAGACAACACAATGTCTGGGAAGCAACCGGACAAACACTGTCTCATTATTAGAAAACGATTCGGAGGACCGTGCCCGAATACTCACTCCCTCTACACTCACGGTAACTATTGTGTTCAGGGCGTCTTCTTCCTGCGTCACAACTCGCCCTCGCCAACCTCCTTGATCTCGCGTCACACGTACATGTTCGGGACGCACACCGACCGTTATGTCACGACAAAATTCTTCAGCAATACGACCAGCCAATGACATGGTTTGATTGCCAACAAGGATCGCCTGGCCATCTTTCTCGAGAATTGCTGGCAATAAATTAATGGCTGGTCGACCAAAGTACGTCGCGATAAATTCATTTGCAGGCTCATTAAAAATCTGTTCTGGAGTTCCAGTCTGCAGAAGGTGACCATCACGCAAAACTACCAGATAGTCTGACAACACTAAGGCGTCATCTTCATCCCTCGTCGCGTACATAACTATTCCATGTATATGAGCTTGAAGCTGTTTTAGATATTCACGGCGTTCTAGTTGAGTACACGCAACATGTTCCGGCCATTGGTCAACGAGTAATACATCAGTGTCAACCGAAGGCAATTGGTCCCTTGTAGCAATTGACGTCGCGTCAAGAAAAAGCGTCGAGAGAGTTTCCAACTCAACCGACGTCTCAGCATTATTGGTCATAAAGCGAACTGTGCCGCTCCGTGGCACCTCATCACCGACCACAAGTCGCAGTAAAGTCGTCTTTCCGGCGTCAGAGGGTCCGACGATGGTCACGAAGGAATTAGACGGCACATCACACGACACTCCTTTGAGCACCGTCGTGCCACCGTAGCTGTGCGTTAGTTGGTCTAAACAGATGTTCATGCGCTAAATAGCAAGGCCGTGACCCCATGGTACACTTTGCTAGTGTCGAAACGGGAAGAGGCTACGTGGGGCCGGTCAACGGTAGAAACCGCGTGTCCGCTTGATTGCCCAGACACTTGCAGTCTGTCTGTCTCCGTCGAGTGCGGACAAATTACAAAGATAGACCAGTCCGAACGCCACGACTTAACCGGCGGTTTTATCTGCAGTAAGGTGCGACGTTTCGCAGACCGAATCTATGGCGTGAACCGCCTGCACCACCCTGGCATCGTCAAAGGGAACAAAGGTGAAGGTCAGTTTGAGCGCGCAACCTGGGATAAAGCACTCGAAACAATTGCCGCTCGTATGCATCAGATTCGCGATGAATTTGGTGCCGAAGCGATCCTGCCATTGTCGTATGGCGGCTCAAACGGGCTACTGTCACAAGATACCGCAGACGCACAATTATTTCGACGTTTTCAAACATCTCGACTCGCCAGAAATGTCTGTGCTGCGCCAACAACAACAGTCACAGACGCTCTTTACGGACGAATGCCGGGGGTATCGTACGATGATTATCGACACGCCAATCTGATTATGATCTGGGGTGCAAATCCTTCAACGTCAGCTTCCCACCTGGTACCACACATACGTAGTGCTACCCGCAGCGGCACCGCATTAATCGTTATTGATCCGCGACGCACATCGCTGGCAAAAGAGGCCGATATCCATCTTGCGGTTCGTCCTGGGACTGACGTCGTTGTCGCACTCGCCATCCACCGATTTCTGTTTGAGCAGGGATTTGCTGACACCGCTTTCCTTGATGCCCATACTCATCACGCCGATATCCTGCAAGAACGTGCGAACGAATGGCCGATCGAACGCGCAGCGGCCGTTGCTGATATCGATGCGGGACTCTTAGAACATGCCGCGCAAATGTACGCAGAAACATCGCCGGCAGTCATTCGCTGCGGTTGGGGACTCGAGCGCAATCGAAACGGTGGCAACGCCACCATGGCCGTTTTAGCCTTGCCGGCTGTGGCTGGCAAGTTCGGTGTCCGCGGCGGCGGTTATTCGATGAGTAGTTCTCGAGCCTTTCATGTCGACGAAAATCAATGGATCAGGGAACCCGAACCAAACACACGCATTGTCAATATGAATCATCTGGGACGAGCTCTGACAGAGTATGACGATCCACCGATCAAGATGCTCTTCGTTTATAACTGCAATCCAGCAGTCACGCTCCCCGACCAAAATCGAATACTAGACGGACTCAATAGAAACGACCTGTTTACAGTCGTATTCGATCAAGTCATGACTGACACCGCGCGCTGGGCCGATGTTGTGCTACCCGCAACGACGTTTTTTGAACACTACGACCTCGCCCTTAGTTACGGTCACGGCAATGTGCAGTTAGTACAACCTGTCATCGAACCTATTGAAGAGTCTCGTCCCAATACGGATGTCTTCAGTGACCTGGCATCAAAAGTGGGGATCGACAACGACAAACTGCTGCAAACAGATATGGAATCAGTTATTCATGTCACTGGCATGCTGCCAGATACCGTTGGCCAGCCTCTACTTGAGCGCGGTGTAACACCACGTGCATGCCCAGTTCAATTTGGAGATACATTCCCGCGAACCGATGACGGAAAAATCGATCTGGTCCCTGGGGCACTAGAGCGACAAGCCCCAGAAGGACTTTATTGCTTTCGGTCTGACCCAGACCGGGACAAATATCCACTGGCATTAGTGTCACCGGCCAGTGATAAGACAACCAACTCAACCTTAGGCGAACTACGCACCCGTCTTGCTCGTCTGCAGATTCATCCAGACGATGCCGAGTCTCGTGATCTAAGCACGGGTGATACCGCTCGGATCTACAACGACCAAGGGGAAATTCACTGCATGGTTGTCGTCAACGCTGACGTTAAGCGTGGCGTGATCAGCTTACCAAAAGGGCTCTGGAGACAGAGTACGATGAATGAATCAACGGCCAACGCACTCGTTTCAGACGAACTTACAGACCTAGGCAGTGGCGCGTGCTTTAACGATGCGCGGGTAGAAATAGCCAAAATCGTGACCGCGCAGATCGACGGGAAGGACATCGCCTTATGGACCACTCCCACAACGCGGCCGAACCGGGTACACTAAGGCGATGGCTGACATCCCAAATGGTGAACGACTCGTCAAATGCGTGAAAATGCAAAGAGAACTACCTGGGCTCGACGAGACTCCTTGGCCCGGAGAACTCGGCGAACGCATTTACAAAAATGTTTCTAAAGAAGCATGGGCGCTCTGGGAAGAACGCATGAAAATGATCCTCAATGAGTATCGACTCATGCCGTGGCAAAAAGAAGCTCAAACGATGATGGCTCAGCAAATGGAAGAGTTCTTCTTCGGGGAAGGTTCCGCGCTCCCCCCCGATTATGTGCCTCCTCAAGAAAAAAAATAGCTCTCGCTTGCCGAACGTGGTTCCTCTCTTCGACGTTCACTATCTCACCCCAACCTGCGTCAATCCCACAACGCCCAAGGGATATCTCATTTTTCTTTCTCAACTCGAAGCGGAATCTCTCGATCGACATTAAACTGCAGCGCAGCATGCGCGTTACGAAGGGACGTGACCACATCAGCGGCTGTTCCGCCGCGTGCGAAAATAAATCCCGGATAACTAGAACCTTCCGGCCACGGCACAAAACGCTGATCGCGCTTAGCCGTAATAATGACGTCTTCGATCAACGGCATTCCGCGTGCGACTTCAACACCATCAACTTTCTTAAACACGCCTGCCTCTGGAACTGGCATCATCATGACTGCTGCCGCTTCTGACGCTAGTCGATACTGCTCAACTGGTTCCGCCAGCGCGTGCCGTAAAATCAACTCCTCAAATACAATCTCGCCTCTCGGCCCCTCAAACCGAAGCACTCTCGAACACAGACCACCAATCGAGCGCGGTGCCACCTCAAGTACAAACACAGAACCTTCACCCAACCGACACTCAGCATGAACGGGGCCATGCGTTAACCCAAGTGACTGTATCGCAGCATCAACCTGACGTTCTACGCGATGCTGCTCGAATTCGGACAGACTTGTCGGTGTTACGTAGATAGACTCTTCAAAGAACGGTCCTTCGAGCGGGTCAGGTTTATCGAATATCGTCAAGACTCGGAATCGACCATTCGTCACAACTCCTTCTATCGCCACTTCCCGACCAGGAATATATTCCTCAAGCAAGA
>CAZWKO010000222.1:0-4971 GCA_964634925.1 uncultured Vicinamibacteraceae bacterium | reverse complement strand
TGGATATGTCCTACTTTGAATATTGCGAAGGGCTCAAGATGACATCGTCAAAGTTTGACGAACTGTTCGATGGTCCTCCGCGAAAACCTGAGTCGCCTATTACGGTGCGAGAAATGAATCTGGCTGCTTCCATTCAGGAAGTTACCGAGGAAATCATGCTGCGGTCGGCTCGGCATGTTCATGCAGAAACCGGCCAACGAAATTTGTGTCTTGCAGGAGGGGTAGCCCTTAATTGTGTTGGTAACGGTCGAATCTTACGTGAAGGACCATTTGACAATGTTTGGATTCAACCAGCGGCCGGTGATGCTGGTGGAGCGCTTGGCGTTGCTCTGTTTATTTGGCATCAGTTGTTGGGCAATACACGGACACCGATTCAGCCGGATGGGCAGCAAGGGTCGTTGCTTGGGCCGCGCGCGTCGCCTGATTTAATCAAGTCATTTCTTGACAAGGTCGGAGCGGTCTATGACGAACAACCTGACGACGCGGCACTTTGTGACACGGTAGCGGGCTTGATGGCCAACGAAAATGTGATTGGGTGGTTTCAGGGGCGTATGGAGTTTGGCCCCAGAGCCCTCGGGGCTCGCAGCATTATCGGTGATGCGCGTAGTCCAAAAATGCAGTCGGTGATGAATCTAAAGATCAAGTTTCGTGAATCGTTTCGTCCATTTGCACCGTCTGTGTTGCGTGACAGTGTTGATGAGTATTTCGAAATGCGACCAGGGGAAGACAGTCCATACATGCTGCTTGTCGCTCCGGTACAGGACCACCGTCGACTCAAGAGCAGTATGAGTAGTCGTGATGTACACGGACTCGACAAGCTCAAGGTGCCTCGGTCTGATATTCCAGCAGTTACGCATGTTGATTATTCAGCTCGTGTGCAAACGGTCGATGCGAAACGCAATGGGCTCTACGCAGAGCTCATTCGTGCATTCGAGAAAAAAACCGGATGTCCGGTTGTAATCAATACCAGTTTCAATATCCGTGGGGAACCCATTGTTTGCACACCAGAGCATGCTTATCGGTGCTTTATGTCGACAAATATGGACGTGCTGGTTCTTGAGCGGTTTGTACTTTTGAAGTCAGCGCAGCCAAATGCAACAGCGGTTGACTCTAAAGAATATTTCGCGCAATTTGAATTGGATTAGTTGAACGTGTCGTATGGCGATAATTGAAATCAACACCAATCCGTCGAGGAAAGAGCTCCGCTGGTTCGGAATCATGCTCGCTGTTTTTGTGCTTGCGACCGGTGCAGTCGCGTGGTGGCAGTTTGATGCGCCGACGCTCGCGCGACGTATTTGGGTCGCTGGCGGGGTGTTGTCGATGATCTATATAGTTGTGCCCCCGCTGCGACGTTGGATTTTTGTTGGCTGGATCTATGCCGTATTTCCCATTGGTTGGACTGTTTCCCACGTTTTACTAGCGTTGATCTATTACCTGATATTTACTCCGATAGGTTTATTACTTCGATTGATCAAAGGAGATCCGCTGGAACGACAGTTGGACCGGTCGGCCGCGTCTTACTGGAGGCCGCACGAATCGTTACGAGATGTGAGACGATATTTCAGACAATTTTAGGGGTCGAAACGATGGTAGAACGTCAGCCGAATCATTCCACGGAAGAAACAAATTCAGATTTTGTCCAGCAAGCGACCGAGGGCCGTCCAGGTTTGATTGCGGAATTGTGGGAATTTTTGGCGACCAATAAGAAATGGTGGCTTACGCCAATCGTGTTGGTGTTATTGCTGGTAGGTGGGCTGATCTTGATGTCAGGTACCGCTGCGGCGCCTTTTATCTACACATTGTTCTAGACGACTAGGGATTCTTAGCATATTGCTTGTCGTAATACGCTTTGAATCCAGCGTTGTTATGTTTTATCGGTTGCCACCACCACTCATTCTGTTTGTACCAGGCGACGGTTTCTTGTAGCCCTGTCGTAAAGTCTATTTGGGGGCTCCACCCGAGATTTCGCAGTTTGGATGTGTCAAGGCAATAGCGTCGGTCATGACCTGGCCGGTCGGTGACGTGGTTAATTAAAGTATCCGGACGCTCAAGTAGGGTTAGAATCTGTCGCGTTAGGTCAATATTCTTGACCTCATTGCTCCCTCCGATGTTGTACACCTCGCCGTTACAGCCTTTGTCGATCAGTAGATCGATTCCCCGACAATGATCGAGAACATGCAGCCAGTCACGTACGTTTTTTCCGTCGCCATATAGAGGGAGCGGATCGTTCTCAAGAGCATTCGTGATGAACAGGGGAATAATCTTTTCTGGATATTGGTACGCTCCGTAGTTGTTTGAGGCTCGGGTGATAACCGTTGGCACGCCATATGTAGCCCAGTAACTGTAGGCGAGGCGGTCAGCGCCAGCTTTACTTGCCGAGTAGGGATTACGCGGTCGTAGTTCGTCCGTTTCCTTGCTGGCACCTTCCGAAACGCTTCCATAGACTTCGTCAGTTGAAATTTGAACAAAACGACGTAACCGCGGGGCTTCACGTGCTGCATCAAGCAGAACAAACGTTCCGTGGACGTCAGTTTGGATAAATTCTCCGGCGTTGTGTAGCGACCGGTCGACGTGTGTTTCAGCAGCAAAATGCACGATGATTTCGGCTTCGCGGACGAGTTTGGCTGTCACGGTCGCGTCGGCAATGTCCCCATGAATAAACCGGTGCCGTGGATGTTCGAGCAGGTCGTGCAGGTTTTCACGACGGCCGGCGTACGTGAGTTTGTCAAGCGTTGTAACGAGCCAGTCTGTATGCGTGTCTATTGCGTAACGGACGAAGTTGCTTCCGATAAAGCCCGCGCCTCCCGTGACGAGGACGCTAACCATCCTTCTTCGTCCAATCGTACGGAAGGGTGCCATGTGGCTCGATCCGAAATTCGTCGGGATCGTCGTAATGGTAAGGTTCGGTCGGTACGTTAACAACCATTGAAGGTTCTGTTCCTATACATTTCCACCCGTGGTAGACGAGGTTAGGAACTTGTACGAGTGTGAGGTTTTGCGTGCCGAGAAAGAACTCGTTTATTTGTCCTTCGGTAGGAGAGTCATCCCTAGTATCAACAAGTACTAATTTCACCATGCCCGATATACAGGCGAAGTGGTCGACTTGCTGTTGATGATAATGCCAGGCTTTCACTACGCCCGGATAGGTGGCAGATACGTAGACTTGGCCAAATTGTGTAAACAACTCATCGTCTGCCCGCAGAATTTCCATCAGCCAGCCTCGTTCGTCAGGGATTTGACGGAGCGGTTTGGTCGAGACTCCATCAATGAGTGTTTGTTTCCGCAAACCTTTATATTTCGGCGGGGTTATATTTTTTTGAGTCATCGCTGAATTTACGAAATTCCTACTTCTGAGCGGTCACCGAGCATGAACCGTAATGCAGCAGGCTTGGCTGGGTGCCGATTGATTTTCACATTGCGTCCGATGAGGCTATCTGTGACTCGGTCGGCTAGTCCTGTAATCCGACTACCTTCCATCACGATACTGTGTTCGATCTCCGATCCAAGAATCTCGACGGCACTCATGATTGCGGTGAACGGTCCGATATATGCATCTCGGATCGTTGCGTTGGCTCCAATAATGACCGGACCTCTAATCACAGAGTTTGTAATAACGGCTCCTGTTTCGATGACGACTTTGCCTTCAATGCGCGACGAACTATCAACGTCACCATCGATTTGTGTGTCGAGTTGGTCCAGGATTAAGCGATTGGCTTCCAGGATATCCTCCAGGCGACCGGTATCTTTCCACCACCCATCGACAATATGGGGTCTGACAACAAGCTTGCGATCGATCAGATCTTGAATGGCATCGGTGATTTCAAGTTCGTTTCGAAAGCTCGGTTTAATACGTTTCACCGAATCAAATACATCTGGCCCAAACATGTATACTCCGACAAGAGCCAGATTGCTTTTTGGCTGCTTCGGTTTTTCGACCAGTCTAATGACTTGGTCTCCGTCGACCTCAGCTACGCCGTATTGCTCTGGTTGAGGGACCGGTGTGAGAAGGATTTGCGCCGCAGGCTTGGTTGCTTCAAATTCTTTGACGAGTGGCACGATTCCTTTCGCAAGCAGGTTATCGCCGAGGTACATCACGAAGGGGTCGTTACCGAGAAACGATTCACTAATCAGCACCGCGTGAGCGAGTCCGCGTGGCGCATCTTGCGGGATGTATGTGATCGCGACATCCCACCGAGCGCCATCACCCACGGCCGCTTCGATTTCATCACGGGTGTCGCCGACTACAATTCCAATATCGCGGATGCCGGCGGCGGCTAATGTTTCAATTCCATAGAACAAAACAGGTTTATTCGCGACTGGAACCAGCTGCTTGGCACTCGTAAAAGTGAGTGGTCGCAACCGGGTGCCTTTTCCTCCGCTAAGGATCAGTCCTTTCATACTTGTCCCTGATCACTATACTTGCTGCTGCATGAGCGGTCACGAACGCTACATGCGTGAGGCGCTGATTGAGGGTAAAAATGCGCTTCTCGCGGGCGAGGTGCCAGTCGGTTCTGTTGTTGTTTCAGCCGATGGTCAAATTGTGGGCCGGGGGTTTAATCAACCAATTGGCGCGAATGATCCCACTGCCCATGCTGAAATACTGGCCTTGCGGGATGCGGCCCAGTTTCTTGGAAATTATCGATTGAATGGTACGACGCTGTACGTGACGGTCGAGCCATGCCCTATGTGTGCTGGCGCGTTAACACACTCGAGGGTGGACAGGTTGGTGTACGGCACGCCCGAACCGAAGTCTGGTGCGGTGTGCTCAGCAATGCAAATGTTGGATCATCCGGCGCTGAACCATCGAATCGAAATCGTTTCCGGTGTGCTTGAGGACCAGTGCCGTGAAATGATTCAGGGCTTCTTTGGCGAGAAACGGCGGACACTCAAAGGTTAAACTTAGAGATTACGGTGAACGGAGAGGTACCGAAGTGGTCGTAACGGGGGCGCCTCGAAAGCGTCTTGTCGGGT
>CAZWKO010000221.1:0-5010 GCA_964634925.1 uncultured Vicinamibacteraceae bacterium | reverse complement strand
AATGCAGTGTTTCTATCCGCACTACTCGCTAACAACCTGTCCGCCCAAACGGTCGCCACACCCGAAGTTATTTTTCTCAATGCGACTCAAGAGAGTGAGCTACGACTAACAGATCGGTTCGTTGACCATCTCGTCCTTACCAGTCAACTCCGCATCAATAAAATTGTTACGGACACACTAATACCGACCCGTCAACACGAGCGTTTATCGCAGTATCACCAGGGTCTCCAAGTCTACGGCGCCGAAGTTACTCGGCAAACCGAAGCCGGCGTCACGGTCTCTATCTTTGGTCAGTTTTACCCAGATATCAAAATCGAAACCACCCCATCACTCCCCTTAGACACCATTATCTCGACGATTAATTCTGGAACTCAATGGTCACTGCCTGAAAACAAATCACAAGAACTCGTAATTCTGAAGAAGCCTAATGGGATATTTACATTAGCCTATCGTCTAACAGTTGCGTCTCCGGTGGGTCCTGCAATTCAGTTTATCGATGCTCACGATGGACTCACCGTACACCAATACCCAGGAATCCATCTAAATAATGATGGTCTGCCGTGCGACACTTGTCGTGTAGGAGAAGGACGCGGCGTAAAAGGAGACAGGAAAAAAATCAGTGTTAATACACTGGGTGGCCGATTTCAAACGCTAGACTTACTTCGCCCGCCAGCAATCGCCACATATGATCTCAAAGGTGATTGGGAACGTCTACTCAACATTCTGAACAACAATGAACTACTTGGCCCTGCTGATTACGGCCAGGACTCTGATAATCGCTGGACTGACGGCGCTGTAGTCGACGGACATGTCAGCGCCGGCTGGACATACGATTATTTACGTGCGCGATTTCAGAGAAATGGGCTTGACGGTCGAGACGGACCAATTACCACGATCGTACATCCGGTAAACAGAGAAGACCTATGGTCTGTCCCAGATCATATTTTTTCACTGTTTTTTTTAAATGCATTTTATTGTGGCGTATGCGGCCCTGACGGGATGGTTGTGTTTGGCGAGGGACTCCCAGAAGGGTTCGTGCTGACCGAGACTGGCCAAACCATTGACTTTTTTGCTGGTGGAATCGACATCGTGTCTCACGAACTCGCGCATGCGATAACTGACAGTACCTCAGGCCTAATCTATCAAAACGAATCAGGAGCGCTAAACGAAGCCTTTTCAGACATCATCGGTGTTTCGGTAGAGTTCTTTATGGCTGACACTGGCCGCCATCGCGAAGAAATCGCTGATTATGTGCTTGGTGAAGATGTAATCAAACCGAACGGTGTGCGTTCTCTTGCTGACCCATTGTCTTTGAATAATCCTGACCACTACTCAATCAGATACCAAGGTGGCGCTGACTACGGTGGCGTTCACATCAACTCAACCATTGCTAGTCACGCCTTTTACCTCGCGATCGAAGGCGGCACCAATAAGACTTCTGGGATATCGGTTGTGGGAGTCGGAAATCACAACCGTTGGCAAATCGAGCAGGTATTCTACCGCGCCTTTACAATGCTAATGCCAGCAGATTCAACCTTTTCTATTGCGCGAAAAACAACAATACAATCTGCTCGTGATATGTTCGGCGCCGGACATACTGTCGAACATGCAATCGACGAAGCGTGGACAGCAGTCGGCATCAGGTAAATTAAACAACTATTTACAAATGGAAGAAAACTCGCTCACATGTGGATAATTCAACAGAAAAACATCGCCATTACGGCAACGCTGTGGATATTTATTTTTTGCTTCAATAGCCTAGAGGTCTCCGCCCAAACCGTAGACAATCAACGCATAACTGTTGGTTTCAGTGGCGGCATTCAATTTGTCAAAGATGCGCTAAAGAACGAGGTAGACTTTGAACTCTGGCAGGAAACTGGCACATTTGAAGCGAGCTACAACGTCACAAAAGATACTGCCTTCGACGGTAGCTTTGCATTTCTGCTGTTCAAGCGCATGGGGCTTGGATTTAATGTGTCACATTTTAGGAAAACTATAGCGGCCACAATCGATGCCGACATACCTCATCCTTTCTTTTTCTCCTTTCCCCGTAAAGCAACAGGTGTAGCGAATAACGTACTCAGGCGCGAGTCAGCGATTCACATCCAATCTCAATACTGGCACACAATCGGAGACAAGTTCTTGATGCGAGGATTTATCGGTCCGACAATATTTTCAGTTAGACAGGATTTAGTATCGACAATCCAAACGAAGGAACGCGGATATGACTACAGCGCCGTTGACATCATTGGCCACAACACACTGAGCTCTGGTGGAACCGAACTAGGCTTCAACATCGGCTTCGATATGTCCTACTTCATCTTTAAACACGTCGCATTAGCAGGAATCCTTCGCTACAGCCGAGGAACATCTTCCGTGGATGATCAAGCCACTCTCCGCCATATTTCTAGGTTCTCTGGAGAAGGACAACCACCTCTTGAACTAGGCGGAACACATGTAGCGGCCGGTTTGCGTTTTGGGTTTTAGCTACGTTTGCCTTACTGCACCTGAGGAAACAGCGTCATTAACGAAAGCGGATCTACACGAGCATCGTTCAGTCGAACGGTCCAATGTAAGTGTGGTCCCGTAACTCTCCCGGTAGACCCAACATCCCCAACCACATCACCCTGTCCAACTTGGGATCCTTCGTCTACAGCAATCGAAGACAGGTGGGCGAAGTAAGAATACAGCCCCCAACCATGATCGAGTATGACTACATTGCCTGAAAAATACAGGTCGGTGGCAAGCACCACGATTCCAGCATTCGGTGCTTTAATTGGCGTTCCTTCGGCACCTCGAAAATCTGTTCCACTGTGCGGGCTCCGAGGTTGACCATTAAACACGCTGCGACGGCCAAAACTACTCGTCGAATCACCCGGCACCGGCCGAAGAAATCCACCGCTCCACAGTCGCTCGTCTGTCACCGTTGTGAAAATCTCGTCAAGTTGACGTGCTTCTCGTTGAATACGCTCAATAACCGAAGCAGGTGGACTGACAAAACTTGGGTCGACGTTTAATCGGCGTGTCGGAAAATCTTTCTGCCCGACAGACAGCGTGTACGATTGTCGCATGACCTCCCCGTCTCGTGCCGTTGCACGCACCAATACATCGTACGACCCTGGTTCTGTTGTCAAGTCGATTCCAAGCAGCGCCACCCAGATTTCACTACTAGTCCTGAAAAAGCGCAGAGAATTTCCGAAGGCTGTCGCACTGAGTGTTGCCGGGTTTTCTGATGGGCGAACTTCCAGAACAACCACCTCGCCCGGATGTATATCACGAGCACGATGCGACAGATCCAGTGTTAATTCAGCATAAACAGGCGCTGTCACAGCCGTAACCAGTACGACCACCACCAACCACGCCTTCAACACAAAAGTATTAGCCACCGAATAGAGTAATTCCGAACACACGGGCCATGATGACCAGTGCCGTCAACCCACTAAAGACCACAAGACTAGTCCAGGCAAATGCCCGCACTGCGGGAGATGGATAAAACACCGAATCAGTTTTAGGAATCACCGTTACGCAGTAGTAAATATTCAAAAAGAAAATTACTGGCGCAACAAAAAATGCCAGCGCGGATGATACTAGCACTAGAAACACGGGCCTCGGTAAGCCAGCAATTATCGCAACTGACGCGACGAGTGAATAAAACATCGTCATCCGGTAAATATTGAACTCTGAGTACCAATGCCCACGGTGTTCTTGCGTTATTTCATCTCGCGCAATGCCACGTAAAGCGGCCGTTTTTCGAAAGAGATTCCGACAGCACGCACCAACAACACGTGGCCATCCATCGAAGTAGTTAAATGCCGTTGAAAATGTTGCGGCAAACGCCCCGGCAAAAAAAACAATCATCATCGCCGGACCGACACTGTCATTAAAAATTGATCCAATTTCGCCAATCACAGCAGTGCCAGCTACTTCACTTGGATACATCCACACCGCCGCTAGTAAAAGAAAGATGCAGGCAATCACAAATGACACCACATGGCCGAACCCGAAATCTAACTCTCCAATGCGAAACCATCGCCGACAATACTCACGCGCGTGCGGAGGCAGCGCCTCCATGTCAACAGTTAGATCTTCTTTAGGAGATGACATCGGATCAAATTTCGGAGCGAGACCTCTCTGCTCAAGAAGTTCTCGAATACGACCCATGCCGGCTTTCTTAGCTTTACCCCATTCGGAAGCCTGTAGCGACACATCAATTCCTGTCGGCAATAACCCAAGAAAGGCTGCGATAATGAGCCATGAACCTCCAGGAATCTCAAATTGAATAAAGTTGGTAAATGCAGATAACGGCGCAGGTTCGACAAAATAAACACCAACCGTTGACACAAACAGCAAGCCAGCCAAAAACTTTGTAACGGTTTCCATGACGTCATAACGACCGAGCAATATAAACAGCACCGCGGCAATGCCAAGACCTGCCCCGTAGACGCCAAGAGGAAGGTCGATGCCTAAGTAGATATTCGCGAAGGCATAGCAAACCGCTGCAGCCGCGACGAGTCGACCAGCCTGGCCCAATGCACACTGAATAATGGTCGTAATGAGGACATACCAAAGAGGCCACTTACCGGGTGCCGTCGAATAAGCATCCAACATGCTCCGCCCGGTGGCGTTCGTAAACCGAAACGCCATCTCAAAACCGTAATACTTAAAGATATATGCAACAGGAATGCACCATAGCAATGCATATTCAAATCGGCCACCTGCCGCTGGAGCAGTAACAAGATGAGACGTGCCGATGCCCGTCATCATCAACAACATGCCAGGGCCAAAACTGCGCAACAATCCACCCGGACTAATGTCCGGAAGTGGTAGTTGATTTAGTGGTTCGGATGAATCGTCCCCTTGAGAGTCGGCCATGCCGGCAATCCTACCAGAGGATAAGCCGAAAGAAGCTAAGGAATTCAAAGAACTTCAGTTCGACGAATTACTTTCGACTATCCGACTGAAACAAAACCTTTCCGACAAAAAAGGGACCCATCTGCTGGATAAATTCAG
>CAZWKO010000220.1:0-5014 GCA_964634925.1 uncultured Vicinamibacteraceae bacterium | reverse complement strand
CGCCAAACGCTTCCTCAACCGCATCCCGGGCCCGTAGCTCCGCTTGCTCCGGGGACAGTCCTTCCTCCAGTGCCTGCTCGTACGCCTCCTCTGCAATGGCATCCACTTCACCTGGTGGCGGACCATCCCTCGCCGCACGTTCACTGGGTTCTCTCTCCGGACCTTCTCCTTCCAGACGCTCTTCCAGTTCCCCCCTTTCTCCTTCCTCTAGACCTTCTCTCTCACCTTCCCCTTCCAGCAACTCTTCTCCCTCAGGGCCTGCCTCTCCTTCACCATCCTCTTCTCCCTCTGCCTCCCCTTCCTCTGCAGGACCTTCCTGAGCTTCCGTTGCCTGCTGCCGTGCAGCGGCACCGTCTCTGTCGCTGCTGCTGTCCTCTTGCCGCGTGGCAGGAGAAGGAGGTAACACCGTCGAGATATCTCCGTACAAATCCTGAACCGAAGCCGCAGGCAACTGCACCGGCACCGCCGGTGCCTGAAACTGGCTCGTCACCGTCGTCGTCGCAAACGCTTGCGACATCACCTGCACACCCCCAGCGTTGCTCACCGCAATAGCACCCACCGTGCCACTCGCATCCGGCAACAACGTAACCGTGTTCTCCGACCCTTCCGCCGCCGCCCGACCCGCCACCGTCGTACCGCGAACGGCAATAGCCAACACCGGCGTGGTGACTACCATCGCATCGTCACCCGTCTCGGCAATATCACCAGAGACAAATGAGAACACACCCTTCAGCACGTTAAATGCACTCTGCCCAGTACCAACCACCGGATCAAAGACCAACTCATCAATGATCATCCGGCCGGATTCACCCAATGCAAACGTCGAGTCGTCTACAAAGGTAATACCAACACTGGAACTACCTTCCGTCTCCACAATGTCCCCGAGAAAGACCGGAGTGCCCTCTTCCACCAATACGTTAGTGCCATCGAGACGAGACAGGAATGCCCGTCCCTCTGCATTGTCCACAACACCAATTGGTTGGACCCCTGGAACACTATCCGCTTGTGCAAACTGGCCCGGTGTGGCCGGTCCCGCCAGACGGGTCGCAATCGAGCCACGGACCACGCCGCTACCATCCGTCGTATACAGGTCCGGTGCCTGTTCGTGCGTGAAATAGCCCTTTACGAAAACCGAATGGTCTTCTCCGGAAAGAAACAAATCCGGGCCAAGTCGGCTATATTGCGCCTCCAGAATGAAATCCCCACCGGGGATGTGCAGAGGCCCCTCACCTGAAATCGCGTCCAGCCACTGCGATTTCGAGGTATCTAAATATACCGACAAGCCATCCAACGATGGCCCAAATGTTTGCTCAGGTAAAGCCATACGCCAAACTCAAAAATTTCCGCAGGACCCAATGACAAGGGAGTAAATTATCTGGAGAAAGAAGTATTCCTGGTTTTGGCAGAAAACACAACTATTAGGGCTACGGAGCTTACGCCCCGTCAGCCTTCCCCCACCCCTGAAGAAACGCAGCCACCAGCACTTGACGGCATGGCCTTCAGGAATCTCATGATATAGGAGCTATTTTAGAGGCATACTCTGATTAAAATGCATCAGGGCTTAAAATTTTCAGGTGTCCGATTATGTAACCTTGAGGATAACTTTCTACCTATTTACAACCAATGGCTGTTTTTATGGTGCTCTCAATAGTTTATGGAAAGCCTGACATCAGGCCAATAGAGCCTGACGAAGCTTGTATTTCAATACCTTGCCCCCAACAGTGGTTGGAAATTCATTCATGACTACTATACGCTTCGGGGTTTCAAACCCTGCGAGTTTTTCGCGAGCAAAGTCGATGATTTTCTTCTCTTCGAATTCGGTGCCCGGATTTTGCAGTATACAGGCAGTGACCATTTCGCCCCAGCGATCGTCCGGCGTGCCAACAACGGCAGCGCGAGCAACAGACGGGTGTTGCTGGAGCACTGCTTCGACCCGTATGCTTGAGACGTTTTCGCCGCCAGACTTCACGATATCCTTGTAACGGTCAACCATCAGGCGAATTTCGCTTTCGCCGTAGACAAAGCTATCGCCAGAGTGAAACCAATCCCCTCGCACCGCTTCCTCGGTGGCCTCGCGATCTTGATAATAACCCGAAAACATTGCGGGCGTGCGGTATACAGCCTCGCCCGCCACCCCAGTTTTACCACGCAAATCGTTGCCATTTTCGTCGACTACCGTAGCACCCATTATAGGGCTTGGTTTTCCAACATGGTTAATGGCCGGTGCCTCGCGCTGATACATATCGAGATGACGATCGATAAAAAAGCGGTGACCAGCGATTGCCTCTGTTTGGGCAATCATTTCGTAAACTTTTAGCTGAGGATTGCACAAGGCGCGGAAGGCAGCCAAAGAGGCGGGAGCAAGGGGAGCCCAGCCGAACCACATAACTCCAAGAGTCGATAAATCATAGTCCGACGGCCTGGCTTCAACTTCCGCAATTAAGCCTTCAACGAATTGTGGTGAGCCAGCAAATAAACAGGTGATTTTCTCGTCCGTAATCGCCCGAGCCATTGCCGCGCCCTGGGGCTTCCGACCAATGACAACAGTTCCGCCACAGACCAAGGGTCCGAACACGCAAAGCTGATCGCCAATATGGAAAACCATAGGAGTAAAAACTCCCATGCGAATTTCGCTTTCGTGATGGAGCCCGCGTGTCATGGTCAGCGCCTTACTGTACGCAGCCATATACGTGCTGGTGTGGGAGATCATCACAGCTTTAGGGCTAGCGGTGGTGCCAGATGTAAACAGAATTTCCCATATATCATCACCGTGGATTGTCACATCGGGTTCATCGGCACTATGCCCAGCCATGAATTGGTCAAAGTTGGGCACTGGCCCACCTTCTGTGCCGCCAATGGACACTACAGGTGTAATACCGCCCGGTGAAAACCCCGGCCCGAGCTTATCCCAAAGCTGCTGGTCAACAATCGCATAATGTGCTTCCACCCTGTCGAGCGCTTCGGCAATCACGTCCGGGGCCATCATTACGTTGATTGGAGCAGCTACCAGTCCTGCCTTGGCAACCCCGACCTTAGCCAGCCAGGCTTCGTTCGAATTGTCGCATAGCATGGCGATACGAGACGACGGCCCTAGATCCAGTGCTAACAAGGCATTAGCGATGCGATTGATGATCGTATTGGCCTGGTTGTAAGTCACACGGGCGTAAGCCGGATCAACAGTGGCATCGGGCGTAGCAATGAGCGCAACCTTGTCGGGTTCGTTCCACGTCATTCGTTCAATAATGTCGCCGACTGCTGTGCGGTTCCAGCGTTCATCGTTGCGCCTGTTGCTGAAATTTTCAACGTCGATCGTCATCGAGACTTTCGCCCTTTCCTACAGCGCATGGGTTTAATCGAAGCCAGCACACGCGACAAGCGCAACGTTCGATTCCCTAAAAAGACCCACGCATGGTCAACCGTGCAGGGCCTAAGTTAAAATACGTTATTGCTTTGTTCCTCTATCCAATCAAGACGTTGGTCAATTCGGAGCTCGGATGAATTTAGCCCTCGATAACATTACAATGATTTTTTGGACAGTATAAACAGATGCAGTCCAGGCACCAAGCAGCTCTCAATGAGTGACTGTCAGCAGGCCTCTATCTGTGAATAATGCACCATCAGTCAAATGGTTTCCAAAGTATAATCAGCTTTGGCAGCACCGTAAGTGCTGCCAAAAAAGCGATGAGCATTGCCGAAGCAACGAGAACGCCAAAATAAATAGTGGGAATAAAGTTAGAAAAGACCAAGATGGAGAAGCCCAAAATAATAGTCACGGCCGTGTAGAACACCGCTTTGCCGATATTGGAGTGACAAACATGCAACGTCTCCACATAGTTGTGAGTTACTGCATACTCTTCTCTAAAGCGGTAGATATAGTGAATACCATTGTCTACAGCGATGCCAATGGTGATCGCGGCAATCGTAATGGTCATCATGTCCATGGGAATTTTTGCCCATCCCATTACACCCAACACCACCGCAGCACCTAACAAATTTGGCAGAATACCTATAACCGCCAAAGTGATTGACCGAAACAACACCAGAAACATTATTGCAATACCCAACAGCACTACGCCTATGGTTTTTATCTGCGATTTAAACAAGCTCTGCAACATGTTATTGTAGAGTACTAGGAGCCCACTAACGGCCACTTCCTGCTCCTCAAATCCAAGCTTCTCCACTAGATCACGGCGCACTGTTTCCAACAGCTCTTTGCGACGTAAATCTGGTTTTGAATCCAACACACGCGCAAGAATCCGTGCCTCATTGTTATCGATAGAGACATAAGGGTCGATGAGGGTCTTTTTTACATCAGGGGGGATTTTGCTGTACAAGATTGCCAACTCGAAAGCGCCAAGCTCTTGCTCGGCCATGTCTTCGGCAACCCGCACCGGTGAAATGAGGGACAGCACCTTACCGACCTCGGGGAGTGCATCAAGATAATCGTGTACTTCTTTAATGAGCTCGACCTTGTAGGCGGTAAACCAATACTCAGGTAAATTGGCGCTTTGCGCAAACTCACGCTCCATTTCCGCGTACTCAAGCTCCATTTCTATCTCTTCCTCGGTTAACCCTTCAAGGTCCTCGGGCTTCAGAAGGTTGTCAGAGCCATCACCACCGGTATCATTCTCAAATTTTATCAGTATTTCCAGTGGCGTAGTACCTCCGAGTTGCTCGTCGATGTGCTTGAGACCTTGGTGAATCTCCGTGTCAGCGCTGAAATAGTTGATAAAACTGTTCTCGACGCGCAGCCTGGTGGTTCCCGCTAAACTCACGACGGTCAAAATTACTGCAAACACCAGGATTTTGTTGCCTTGGGTCTCGGTCAGACGGGCCAAATATGAAGGCAAGAGAAAACGCCCATTGTCCAACGAGGGTTTGGATCCAGTTTTTCCCAACACCATAAGGAATGCCGGGAACAATAGAAAAGAGGTGGCAAACGTCACCGCCAAACCGGCGCTCATCATCCATCCGAAATCAATAACCGGTTTGATCCCACTCACAACCAGGGAAC
>CAZWKO010000219.1:0-5018 GCA_964634925.1 uncultured Vicinamibacteraceae bacterium | reverse complement strand
GTTGAATACGAATCAGTTAACAGACGTTTTAGTTTTCGTGCATTGCTATGGACTTCAAGGTAGCCCTCGCGCAGACGCATCATCTTTTCCCTCAGCTCACGTTCGCACTGAATTCGCAAATGATCTAGATGGATGTCGAGACCTTCAAACGGGTCGCTTCCATACAACACTTGATGGGCTGCCCGTAGGTCTAAAAACTCAATTGGGAATACGTCAGCTGATTCACGAATAATCGAAGGAGACAACAAGCGTGGTGCTGGTTGTCCACCACGCACCCACTTGGCGATGGGATCACTAACCGCCTCGAGTGTCGTTGGCGTAAGGGCCTCAACAACAATTAAGACATTCAGGTCACTGTTTGCCTTTTCGTATTCACCACGCGCAGCCGACCCATACAGCACAACGCTCACCAAATCTCGAGAAGCGACCATTTTGAGTCCCTTCAAAAGCTTGACTATTGCTGGATACGTACTCACATCAGTCGCCATACCTAATCTATATCCTTACCCAGTGAACCTCTCACTAGAACCCGCGACTCGCGCCGCCACCACCAACTCCCCCCCCACCAAAACCGCCAAAGCCCCCTCCGCCACCAAAACCCCCGCCGCGAAATCCTCCGCCACCGCCCATCCCACGTCCCATCCCTGACAGCATAAGCAAGAAAAATAAATTGGGATGGCGAAAGAACAAATATCCCATCACGAGCATCCCGAGTAACCCTAGCAAACCATTCCCAGGGCTCTCGCGGCCGCGTACTGAACGCACCTGTTGTGGCACGGGCACCATACCGTCGACAGACACACCAAACTCGGCAGCCGCTGTTCCCACAAGCGATTGACTTATCGACAGAGTACCAGCCGACCAATCATTTTGCGCTAACGCGGGTATCGCTGCGTCGAGAATTGCACCAACGCGAGCATCCGGCAGAAAACCCTCAGCCCCATAGCCGGTCTGAATCGCGACATCACGGTCGTCAACGGCAAGGACAACAACGATTCCCCGCTCGGTCGCTCGATTACCAGGTCGCCATGACTCAGCGATCCGTAATCCAAAATCCGACGCATTTTCACCGTCAAGAGTATCGATGGTCACAATGACAACTGCCACCTCCGTCTGAGCAAACAGCGCGCGATGCTGCTGTTCCATATTGGCAATAACGGCCGGCCCTAGGACGCCCGCGTAATCGTGGACGGAACGATCTACTTGAGGCGGCACCGAGACCTGACCAGCAAGAACCGCGACCCATGAAGCAACAAACACTGCCCCAAGAACAGTTGCTCGTCTCGTCATTCCACACGGCTCAATTCGCATTAAATCCAGAGTACCACGTATTGAATTCTTGCTTCAGTAGCCAAATAGGGCGAAAGTGCATATCTCCATAAATATATACCAATGAGCAACTTATAGGACATGATGAGCTTAGTTTCGCTTGACATGTGTTCTACAGAGATCTAAAATGTGCAGTTGCACGCAGTCCTGTGTATTACTAGCAAAACGGAGAACCCATGCCAAATACCGAACGCATTGAAAAAGAACGCTCAAAGGCCATCGACATGGCCGTTGGCCAAATTGAAAAACAGTTCGGCAAAGGCGCGATTATGAGACTTGGCGGAAAAGGTTCTATCTCCGCAATCGAAAGCATCCCAACCGGGTCGATCAGCATCGATTATGCGCTAGGCGTTGGCGGCGTTCCACGAGGCCGCGTCGTTGAAATCTATGGTCCTGAAGCTTCTGGCAAAACGACTCTGGCACTACAGGTCATCGCGAATGCGCAGGCGACCGGAGGCAATGCTGCCTTCGTCGACGCTGAGCACGCGCTGGACCCAGTCTATTCCACCAAACTTGGCGTTAACCTTGAAAATCTTCTGGTGTCCCAACCAGATCATGGCGAACAGGCTCTTGAGATTGTCGAGACACTTATTCGTTCCGGTGCGGTCGACGTGGTGGTTGTCGATTCCGTCGCCGCCCTTGTGCCGCGTGCGGAAATCGAAGGGGAAATGGGTGACTCACAAATGGGCCTCCAAGCCCGTCTCATGTCTCAAGCATTGCGTAAATTGACAGGTGTTGTTGCAAAATCTCAAACCTGCTTAATCTTCATCAACCAACTCCGAGAAAAAATTGGCGTCATGTTCGGCAACCCAGAAACAACCACCGGCGGACGAGCATTGAAGTTTTACTCTTCGGTGCGGATTGACATCCGTCGCATCGGTGCCATCAAAGACGCTGACCGCGTGGTCGGAGGCCGAACTAGGGTGAAAGTTGTCAAGAACAAAGTAGCCCCACCGTTTCGTATTGCAGAATTCGACATTATGTACGGTGAAGGAATCTCTCTTGAAGGCGACCTACTCGACATCGCCGTTGAACATAAAATTATTGAGAAAAGTGGTGCATGGTTCTCATACGGCGGAGAACGGCTCGGACAAGGACGCGAAAACGTCAAAACACTCTTCAAAGACAAACCCGAACTCTCCGCAAAGATTGAAGAACAAGTACGAAAGGCCCTCGGTCTTCTAACTGACACCAAAACGCCTCCGAACGACACGGCGCAAACATAGAGTTGGTATCGCATGGTAGACGTACTACATGACATTGATGTAGCAGTCTTCTCGTTAATTCACCAGCTCCCACAGCCAACGTGGGCCATTGATCTTATGTGGGCGTTCAGCCTGGCCGGATCGGCGGGGCTTGTATGGGTGGTCACGGCAACCGTTATCGCAACTAGCAATAAAGACTTTGGCGGATTATGGCGTGCTTTATTGGCCATCTTTTTAGTGATCGGTCTTGTTGACGTCGTGCTTAAACCGTTGATCGGCCGGGCTCGACCGTACGAGCACAACCACGCGGAAGTGGTCAGTATGATTCCTCTGCCATCGACATCGTCTTTTCCCTCTGGGCACACAGCCACGGCGACTGCGGGAGCCTATGCAATAGCACAGCTCTCACCCCCCACAGCCATTTTTGTCTGGCCAGTGGCAGTAGGTGTTGCATTCTCAAGAATTTATCTTGGGGTTCACTATCCATTCGACGTAATCGTCGGGTGGCTCATCGGTCTTGCTGGAGGCGTCTTCGTAACCGGCAGCTTTAGTTACGAGAAGCGGATGGCACGATAAATACGCGCTCGCCTCGCCGAACTAAACCAAGTTCCCGGCGAGCAATTTCTTCAATACTCGAAGGCTCGTACCTCAAACGACGCGCTTCATTGCGGAGCGCCTCGTTCTCCAACTGTAGCCCAGCGATGCTCTCCGACAAGGTTACGTATTGGCGATTAGCCATAAGCGTCGCCATTAACCCTCTTTCACCAACGAGGGCATTAATCAACAACACGCTGGTCACAAAGAAAAGTAAGTACCAAGTGGCACCGCGGGTCAAACGTAGATTTAGTCGTGGAAAGGATGCACCCTGTCTTTGATTACCGACTGTCATGACTTTATAGGTAAGCCTGACTGGCACTATCGACCGAGTCGAATAAATCAAACCGATTGACGGTATCCAGCATCGCTATTGCCCCATAGATTAACGCATTTTCGCTGGAATAACTTACTCAAAACAGGAAAAGTGATTCCTGTAAAAACCAGAAAATGTGACTATGCGCTATCCAAAATTTCGTTCAGCTCATCAGCTTGTCTCATCACGGTCCAACAACCGAGGTGAGACAAAAGGTTCACCTGGGGCGGTGTTAACCGAATAAGTGCGCCAGGATTCTGTCCCTGCGTTCGATAGTGTGGAAAATTATCGAGGAAACCAGACTCTTCAGCAGAAAGGCTACCTTGGATGCACCGCCGTGTCTCCAGCGGTAGTCGTGCCTCCCATTCAGGAACACGTTCGTTATATACCCAGCATACTCGGACATCCCATCCGCCCTCTATTCCCCACCACATGTTCTCTTGAACCTGATGTGTCATCGTGGCCGAGACGACGCTCCGGTTACGTTTCGCCTCTTGTAATGTTCGATGCAGCAACGAAAAATCACCTTCGACAAAGATTCTGTTGTTGGGAAAAGACGGATTAGGTGCTCCAAATAATGGCGCAATGAACGGGTCCATGACTCGCGCGTTCGGTGTTGGGTCAACAGGCCATCCAGAGTCAGGAGTAATAGCAAGTGACAGTGGCCACACCGTATTCACAAACACCACGATTGAGCGCACTTTCCGGCGCAAAAGTGAAATGATTCCGAAATTCTCCAGATCGCCTCCGTCACTAAAGAGGTAACGCCCGCCCGGAGTCGCAGTCTTGATTATTGGCCAGCATTGAACATGTGGATAGAACCGATTGTCTCGGTCAGCAGTCCGAAATGCACTACTGGCTCCGATCATGTCCGCCAAAGTGAACGGTTGATCCTGTTCCACAGTTATACAGTCATCTGCATCGATAGGGAACAGTGGCGGGTCACTACCAAACGCACAACTTTCCACCAGACCGCCACCGACAGAAACAGACTGCCCTTTCGATTCCAAACAATGCAACACCGGGGAACCGCAATAGAGCGGAGAGTATTCAAACCCAACTTTTCGTGCAGCACTGTCGCTATCTGACGGCCAGTTCAACGTCGCATGTGTAATGAGGTAAGGCGCCTCACGGCCACTCCGCACCCGATGCAACGGTCCAATCGACGGATTCCGTATGCGAATCTCTTCTAAAGAAAAATTATCAAGCGTAAATCCCTGAGGATGGTCGGCTTCAAACAATCCAAACGGAGAAAGAAATGTTTCCCCGACCGCCTGGACCCAAATACGATCAGCCGCTACCGCTGGCGACTGGTGCAATGACATTAGGGTCTGGCGAAAATCACGTGTGGCAGCAATCCATCGCCCGGACACTCACCATCCGGGGTGAATGCAAACAGCCATCGAAGATCGCCGCGCGACATTTCGCGCACGTCACAGGCTGCATAGGGCTCAAGACGTTTAAGGCCAGAAATATCAGGCGTCCTGGCTACCCAGGTCAGCAGTTGGGGACCATCCTTAAGAGCCTGCCGGACAGTCTGGTTGTCGAGGGAAAACCATCGCGGATGCTCTGGA
>CAZWKO010000218.1:0-5051 GCA_964634925.1 uncultured Vicinamibacteraceae bacterium | reverse complement strand
ATAAATGACACGACACCAGAAGCGGGTGTCAATGTGAAATATGGCGTGACGTCGAATCTTACGGCTGATTTCACGGTCAATCCTGATTTTTCCCAAATTGAATCTGACAACCCACAAATTGATGTGAACCAACGGTACCCACTCTTTTATCAGGAGTTACGACCGTTCTTTCTCGAAGGCGCCGAGATTTTTGATTTCACTTCGCCGATTAATTTTGTACACACCCGAACAATTGTTGACCCAAACTTTGGTGGCAAACTAACTGGCAAGGTTGGTCGCGCGACGCTTGGGTTTCTTGTGGCGGATGATGCCGCAGCTGGGAAACGGGATGACTCATCTGACCCGGCATTTGGAGAGAACGCAAAAGTCACGATTGGTCGGGCGCGATACGATTTGTATTCAGAGTCTCATATCGGCGCGACCTACACCGACCGCGAGTTCCTCGACAGCTATAGTCGGGTTGCAGTGCTTGATGGACAGTTCCGCCTGGGGCAAGCGACGCGGGTGAATATTATTGCCGCTGAATCACAGTATCGCGATGAGGGTGGAAACGAGCTCGATGGACCGGCAGTGGCAGCGTTTCTGCAGCACAGAGGTCGAAACTTTACAGCCAGTACGTTTTTTGGGCGGATCGACCCTGACTTCAGGACCGATGTTGGGTTTGTGCGTCGTGTGGACCAGCAGAACAACTTTACCAATATTGGCTACCGCTGGTGGCCTGAACACTGGATTATCAATTGGGGGCCAACCGCGAACTATCGATTGAATTTTAATCACGCCGGTATCCGAGAAGATGAATCAATGGGTGGTGGGGTCGACTTTGAATTTGTCAAAAATATTAGTGCGAGCGCGAAGGCCGATCAGACGCTTGAACGATTTGGCGGTATTAATTTTCACAAGTCGTCCTACAGCCTCTCTGCAAATACCAGCACGTCTCGCCTGTTTACCCTCCGTGGGAGTGTCACAGTTGGAGATGAAATATATTTTGACCCTGAGAATCCCTATTTAGGACGGACTACACAAACACGGTTCTCTACGGTCTTGAGACCCACGCCGAGACTAACTTCTCAGCTGGACCTCAACACCAGTCGCTTTACCGATATCCGCGTGGGGGCTCAAGAAGTGTTTCACGTCAAGATTCTGAGAGCGCTCAGTACGTTTACGTTTACGGACCGGATGCTCGTACGCAACATTACTGAATACAATTCATATAGTCGCAAGCTCGGACTGAATATTCTTCTGAACTATCGATTGAATGCGCTAACCGTGTTTTATGCTGGGTATGATGACCATTATCGGCAGGCCGATTTAATCCCGGATTTGATGGATGACGAATTTTTTCCTGCGACGGCGTTTCGACGAACGAACCGGGCGATTTTTATGAAGTTGCAGTATCTTTTCCGGTATTAGTGGTGAGGACGACTGATGGGTGAGACGTTCGAGAAACTCGACAAGAAAAAGACGGAGTGGCAAACACTTCTTGCTGATGATTCGTACGCGGTTTTGTTTAAAGAAGCCACCGAACCAGCGGGTGCCAGCACGCTCAATGATGAGAAACGTAACGGGACCTTTGTTTGCGCGGCGTGCTATCTTCCGTTGTTCGAGTCGACAGCCAAGTACAACAGTGGGACTGGCTGGCCAAGTTTTTTCGATGCAATTTCTGGCCACGTGGGCACAAAAACAGACTTTAAGTTGTTGTTGCCTCGTACTGAGTACCACTGTGCGCGGTGTGGGGGACATCAGGGCCATGTCTTCAAGGACGGACCTGAACCGACGGGACAGCGCTACTGTAACAATGGTGTCGCGCTGAAATTTGTTCCTTCTGATGAAGACCTACCGCCCCTCCGGTCCTAGCACTCTGTTTTGCGTAGGATGACGCCCGTCCGGCGAATAGCGCTCGGCGTCTGGTTGGTCGTCACCATCGGACTTAGCATTTTGTATGCCACGCGACCGGAGTTGATCAGCCCAATCAACTTGGTGGGTCTGTTACGACAAGCCGGGACAGGGGTCCTGCTTGGATACGTCGTTGTCAGCATCTTACGTCCTGTAACTCTGGTGCCGAGCACGGTCCTGATTATTGTCGGAACGTTGCTGTTCCCAGACCGGTCTGTCTTGGTGTTCGTGGTGTCACTGTTGGGTGTGGTGGTGTCATCCGCACTTATCTATTATTTTTTTGACGTTTTGGGTCTTGCTGAGACCTTTGAACGTCGGCATCCGAGGCAGATTCGTTGGCTTGAAAACCAATTACGCCAGCGGGGTCTGTGGATCGTGGTCGGGTGGTCGGTTTTTCCGTTTGTGCCAACGGATGCTATTTGCTACGTTGCTGGGACGCTGCGCATGCCGATCGGAAAGTTTCTGAGTGGCGTCGCAATTGGGGAAATCCCGATCATTGCGTTCTATGTCGCGGGCGGCGCGTGGCTGTTTGGGTAAGTAGACCACACAAGACACGCAGCTTCTTCAGCTGATGCACTGAGCGTGGCACGGGCGTGCTTGTTGCGTTTTGACCCGTGATGCAAGGCCTTTAGTTTAGGCGGCGTCTTTGACAGCGGCGACTAAATCAAGCACAGCCTGTTTGCCATCCCCGAAAAGCATCAATGTATTGTCGGCAGCAAACAGTGGATTGGGGATTCCGGCGAATCCAGGCGAGAGACTTCGCTTAATGACAATCACCGTTCGTGATTGATCGACGTTGAGAATCGGCATGCCGGCGATAGGACTCGACGGGTCGTTGCGGGCATCAGGATTGACGATGTCGTTTGCGCCGATCACGATGCTGACGTCCGTCTGTTCAAAAGAGGGATTGATCTCGTCCATTTCTTTAAGTTTGTCGTATTCGACGTCAGCTTCGGCCATCAACACGTTCATGTGTCCGGGCATTCGACCGGCGACCGGGTGAATGGCGTACTCGACCTCTACTCCTTGTGACTCAAGAAGTGTGGCAAGGTCTCGTACTTGATGCTGTGCCTGCGAGACGGCCAGTCCGTAGCCGGGCACAATGACGACACGACGAACGCCGTCCAGCAACATCGCGACTTCTTCGGCAGAGGTGCTCTTAACCCGACCTGCATAGATTTCGTCGGCATCCGACTTGGCCCCACCACTTTCGGCGATGGCTCCAACGAGGACATTTATCAAGGATCGATTCATCGCTTTGCACATGATCATCGTCAGAATGATTCCTGAAGCTCCCACGAGTGAACCCGTGATGATCAAGATGTTATTGCTTAGGACGAAGCCGGTTGATGCAGCCGCTAGGCCTGAATACGAGTTCAGCAGCGCGATGGCCACCGGCATATCGGCGCCGCCGATCGGTATTGTCAGGAGAATGCCGAGCAGTGAAGCCACAACGACGACACCCACATAAAACTCGGTGTTGGCCGGCTCGCTCACGACCATGACGCCTAATCCGAGCGCCGTGATCCCCAACACGCCGTTGAGTATTTGCTGTGCGGGGAAAATTACAGGCCGATCAGGCAAGAGCAACCCGCGTAGTTTGTCGAACGCAACCAAGCTTCCCCAGAACGTCACGGAACCGATAATGCCGGAGGCCACCGTGGCAATGCTGGTTTGCGTCGAGGGACTGGTTGTGCTTACTAGGACAGCGCCAGCGACGAGTGCGGAGGCACCGCCGCCAAAGGCATTGAGCAGCGCCACCATTTCCGGCATCGCGGTGAGTTCGATTTTCAGTGCGAAGGTGGCACCAATGGCTGCCCCAATCACTACGCCAGCAAGGATCCAGGCGAATGCGTCCATTCCTGCGCCAAAAATCTGTTGGTCAAGTAACGTCGCCACGATGGCCAGCAGCATGCCGGTTGCCCCAAAGAGGTTGCCGCGCACAGCCGTCCGTGGGTGAGTCAGTCCGCGAATGCCAAGAATAAACAGCACCGATGCGACGAGATAGATAAGGTCGATCAGGACGGTGTCCACTAATCCTTCTTCTTAAACATGTCGAGCATGCGATGCGTTACCAAGAAACCACCGACCACGTTAATGGTGGCAATGATCAGCGCTAAAAATCCAAGGATCATTGTTGTTTGGTTTGACGATGAAACCGACAGCATCGCCCCAATGATTGTGATCCCGGAGATTGCGTTACTTCCCGACATGAGCGGGGTATGAAGCAACGGCGGAACCTTTGTAATTATTTCAAAGCCCACAAAGACCGCGAGCATGAAAATAGTTAGGAGCGGTATAAAAGTATCCATAAATCTTTAAGAAGCAGATTGCAAAAGTTCCTTTACACGTGGATGTACGACTTCCCCATTCTGCGATACAAGGGTGCCTGCTGTAATTTCGTCATCGAGGTCGAGGTTTAGGGCAGTGTCTTTTACTAGATGCATTAAGAGTGTCGAGATATTTTTCGCATACATTTGAGACGCATGATACGGCACGGTTGCAGGAAGATTGGATGGACCGAGAATGGTGACACCATTGGAGACGATCACTTCGTCAGCTTGGGTCGCTTCGCAGTTGCCTCCACGTTCTGCGGCAAGATCGACGACAACAGCGCCTGGGTCCATGCCAGCGACCATGTTCTTGGTAACTAAGATCGGTGCAGTTTTCCCGGGAATGAGTGCTGTCGTGATAACAACATCACTATTGGCAACAACGCGAGTCATCATTTCACGTTGGCGCTCAAGGAACGACTCGTCTTGCGCTTTCGCGTAGCCACCGGCATCTTCAGATGCACTTGTGTCAAGGGGAAGTTCAACGAAGGTTGCTCCGAGACTTTCGACTTGCTCCTGCACAGCGGGTCGGACGTCATACGCCTCGACGCGGGCACCAAGGCGACGGGCTGAGGCAATGGCTTGAAGACCGGCGACGCCGGCACCAACGACAAAGACCCGTGCCGGAGTGATAGTGCCGGCGGCCGTCATCATCATCGGAAACATTCGTGGCAGGGTCTCAGCCGCAAGCAGTACCGCTTTGTATCCGGCAATGGTGGCCATTGAGGACAGGGCGTCCATGCTTTGTGCTCTGGTGATCCGTGGAATCAGTTCCATCGAGAACGATCGAATGCCTTTAGCCGCGACGCGTTCTGCTGCTTCGGG
>CAZWKO010000217.1:0-5058 GCA_964634925.1 uncultured Vicinamibacteraceae bacterium | reverse complement strand
AGGCTTCCTCTCTCAGAGGCATGGTCACAGCAGAACTCCGTGACTCACTTCAATACAACAATGGCTCAAACGAGCCTCCAAACCATCACCTGCACTGCAGGGAACTCAAACCGTTAATGCGTGCAGATTTTAAACTATTTTTAGAGCTGTTCCCAATAAGTGTGGTGGTGTGTGGGTTTTTTTAGTCGTCGTAAAATGGACTATCAAGTCGGGCAAGACGCTTGCCTAATCACTGTGGCTATTTTCCGCGTTTGCAATTGCATCGTCGAGTGTCTCAACAAGTTCCAAAACGCGTTCTTTCATTGCCCCGTCATCGTTTACTTGTCCGTTACGAGCTTGGAAATATTCGTCTGCGATATTGAGCGCCGCGAGAACAGCAACCCGAGTGGAGTCTGATGCGGGAGACATTTTTTCGGCACCGTTCATATTCTTATTAACGTACGCAGCGAGGTCTAACACGTAGTCGGAGTCGAGCCTGCCTTTTTTGACTGAGTACTGCTGGCCAAAAATTTCGACGTCGATCGTTGTTTTGTCAGCAGTGGTCACGTTGAACCTTAAATCAGAAAAAATCTAGTCTAGGTAGCGTTTACAGGTCTAGTGATTCAAGTTGATCAAGTATTTCTGTGACACGTGCACGTACTTGATCTCGTTCGTCTAGCAGCGTTTGCATTTCTAGCCCATCTTCTTGGGATTGAGCAAACTGACCCTGCAAGGCTTCGAGTTCATTAGATAGACGGACATTGTTTTCGCTTGTTTCGGCTAACTCGTTCCGTGTTTGCTCGAGCAGTTGAACCAGTGCTGAGACTTTTTCGGCCAAGCGGTCGAGGGTAGCCATGTCAAGTGATTGAACAGTGTTAACCATATAAAACGACTCCTGCTCAGTGAACAAAAATTATTTATCTGAGCACCGCGCCGTGCGTAGTTTGCAGTGCATCCACGATCCTGTCCATCGATTGCTGGACTTCAGTGTCGGTAAGGGTTCGATCGGAAGCACGAAACGTTAGTCTGAAGGCGAGGCTGATACAACCAGCAGTAACATTCTCACCCTCGTACCGATCGAATTCTCGAATACTCAACAATGTTTCAGGCCCAGCTTTGCGGATCGTGCCACGAACGGCGGCCGCGGGCAAGGCGGCATCGACGATAATTGCAATATCACGGAGCACAGACGGATGACGTGGCAGAGGTTGTGCGAGCATCCGTCGACGGTCAGTCGCCACCGCAGCAGCTGCGCCGAGGTTGAGTTCAGCCGCATAGATATCATCTCCCGCTGCAGGTAGACCGCGTTTGCGGCAGAAGTCCGGTGCTAATTGTCCGAGATAGCCCAGTGTGATCGATTTGTCTGTTTTCGCTTGGCCCGTGGCGCTAATACGAGATGTCTGCCCAGGGACGAATGTAGGACGGGTATCTGCTGTGTAGGTTGCTGCGATTCCGAGCGCATCACATAGAGTGTCAACGATGCCAATAAGATCGTAAAGGTCGGTCTTCCGTTCAGTGTTACTCCAGTGTTCGAGTAACGAAGCTCCAGTTAGAATCAACGCGACGCCTGCTGTCTCTCCAGCGTTGACAGTAAACCGGTGGCCAATTTCGAAGAGACGGATGTCGTGATGCTCACGGCGACGGTTGTAGATTAGAGAATCGACCAGTCCCGGAAGTAGTGATGGCCTCAAAATGTCGTATTTTTCAGACAGCGGATTTGCGACACGTATTGGGTCTTCACCTTCGGTCAGAAAGGCAGTTCCTGCGTTTCCTTCAATAAAGCCGTAAGTGATTGCTTCAGAGCAGCCACTGGCCGTTAATGCATGGCGCACGGTCCGTTGTTGTTCGATGTATTTTGATTTTGGGTTTGGCGGGCTTAACAGTACTGGAAAGGTAGAAGGTAGTCGGTCGTATCCATGGTGGCGCGCGATTTCTTCAATGAGATCGATCTCACGACTGACGTCAACGCGGTGAGTCGGAACAGTGACGTTCCATTCGAGAGGGGCATCTGATTGACTCGCCGTTGTCAGGTTAAAGCCAAGTTGAGTAAGTGTTTTGACTACGAAGGAGGGTTTAACATCAATGCCAAGCACTCGTTTTATCCGGCCGTGCCTCAGTGAAACGGTCGGTTGTATGTGTTTCACAGGATAGTGGTCGAGGAGCGCATTCCAAGAGGAGCAGGCCCCGATTTCTATCAGCAATTGCTGGGCGCGTACCATCGCTCGCAAGGGCGCTTCAATGTCTGCACCCCGTTCAAATCGGTATGAAGCTTCGGTTGACAGTCCGATTTCTTTGCTTGTTCGTCGGATTGAGCGTGGTGTGAAATATGCGCTTTCGAGAGTGACACGCTTGGTCGACGCTGTTACTTCTGAAGCTGCGCCGCCCATCACCCCGGCGATGGCTTGCGGACTGACTTGGTCAGCAATCACAAGCATCTGGTCAGTTAAGGCACGGTCTTCACCGTCGAGCGTTTTGACAATTTCACCTGCGCGCGCTTGTCTGACCCGGATTTCATCTCCTTTGAGTTGGTCGCGGTCAAACGCATGCATTGGATGGCCGAGTTCTAGTAATACGTAGTTCGTTACATCAACGACGTTATTGACGGGCCGAACGTCGGCTGCCATCAGACGAGCTGACAGCCAAGCCGGCGACGGCTCTACACGGACGTTGCCCGTCGATGCTGTATACCTTGCACAGAGGTCTTGGGCGTGATCTTCGACCGTGACACTGAGCGAGTCAGTATTAGTAGAAGGAGTCGCCGGGAGTTCGGGCATATGTAGCTTGATTCCATACAGTGTTGAGACCTCGCGTGCGATGCCAATGACGCTTAAACAATCAGGTCGGTTCGTCGTGATTTCCAAATCCAGCACGGCGTCCTCTGAAGTTGATGGACGGTCAGGTATGACAGGCGCAGGATCGATAGCGGATACTTCAAATCCTCGCATTGTGAGCCCGTCGGCAAGTTGTTTGACACTTACCGTGATCGGCACGAAGTCACGTAACCATGAAACAAGGATCTTCAATAGGAAAACTGCTCCAGTAGACGTAAATCGTTATCGTAAAAGGCCCGAATGTCTTCAACGCGATACTTCAGAATTGCGATACGGTCGATTCCAATCCCGAACGCCCACCCTGTATACCGTTCAGGGTCGTAACCGACCGCTTCAAACACTGCGGGGTGCACCATCCCGCTCCCAAGGATTTCGAGCCAACCAGTTTTCTTGCAAACGGAACAACCGTCTCCGCTACAGAACACGCAGCTAATGAACACCTCTGCGCTAGGTTCAGTGTACGGAAAAAAGCTGGGGCGAAACATTACTTCAATGTCGGGGTCAAAGAGCTGCCGAAGGAAACATTCGAGTGTGCCCTTTAGATCGGCCATTGTGATGGTTTCACCCACGAGCAGGCCTTCGACCTGCTGAAACATCGGTGAATGCGTCTGGTCTGGAGTATCGCGTCGATAGACCAACCCTGGTGCAATAATGCGGACGGGTGGTTCATGCGTTTCCATATACCGGACTTGCATCCCGGAGGTGTGAGTGCGCAGTAGGGTTCCCGCTGGACCATCCTTTGTCGGGAGTGCTTGCTCTAGGTAGAGAGTGTCTTGCATGTCACGAGCTGGGTGCTCGGGAGGCATGTTGAGAGCCTCAAAATTGTGGTAGTCATCCTCTACTTCTGGTCCGTGCAGGATTTCAAATCCGAGTCCTATGAAAATTTCTTCTATCTCTTCACGAATAATCGTTAAAGGGTGGCGATGTCCGAGTTTGACAGGTCGACCTGCCAGTGTGACATCGATGGCTCCAGCCGGACCATGAACTTCCTCTAGAGATTGTCGGCGTGTCTCTAGTGACCGTTCAATTTCTTGCTTGAGCTGGTTGGCATCTTTTCCGAGCGTGCGACGTTCGTCGGCCGGTGCATTTGCTATCGACTTGAGCAGTGCTTGGACTGCGCCGCGCTTTCGACCTAGATATTGGTCACGTAGATCCTGAAGGTCTTCAGTAGACCCTGTCGCTTTAATAGCGGCTGTGAAAGCTGCTCTGAGTTCATCGACGGTTTTAGAACGAGGCATCGATCGGGGCTCTGCCCCGATTCTACTAATTCGGGGCTCTAAAAACTTAGGCCTCGGCTACAGTGTTGGCCTGGGCCTCTTTTGCTTGCGCTGATAGATGTGTAAATGCTTCTGGGTTTCGGACGGCAAGGTCAGCTAAAGATTTTCGATCTAGACCGACGCCTGCAACTTTAAGCCCGTGCATTAATTGACTGTAACTGAGCCCGTTCAATCGAGCGGCGGCACCGATCCGGGTAATCCAAAGGCGTCTAAAATCTCGTTTCTTACGTCTTCGGCCAATGAACGCGTAGTTTAATGATGTGTCGACTGCTTCTTTCGCCGCACGATAAAGTTTGCTTTTGTTCTGATAGAAACCTTTGGCCCTTGCCAGAAGTTTCCGACGTTTGGCTCGTCTGATGATTCCACGTTTGACTCGAGGCATGCTATGTCTTCTTTCTTACTTGTACGGAATCATACGAGATATCCGACTTTGATCGACTGCTTCTACAGTCGTCGTGCCGCGTAGCCCACGTTTTCGCTTGGTGGTCTTACTCGTCAGAATATGAGATGTGTAGGCTTTACTGCGAGTTACTTTTCCAGACGCCGTTTTATTAAAACGTTTCGCAGCGCCTCGGTGTGTTTTGATTTTAGGCATCGTTTGTTGTTCCGTTATCGACCCTTCTTAGCTACTGTTTTGCTCGACAGGATGGTGTGCATTTGATTTCCTTCCATCCGTGGCATTGTTTCCTGAGTAGCGTTTTCTCCCAAGTCGTCAACCAATCGTTCCAGAATGTGACGGCCATATTCGGGATGAGCCATTTCACGTCCTCTGAAAAATATTGTGGCTTTTACCTTGTCCCCATGTGCAAGAAAACGTTCAACGTGCTTTTTCTTAAACTGGTAATCGTGCTCGTCAACCTTGGGTCGAAATTTTATTTCTTTAACTTCAATCGTTTTTTGGTGTTTCTTGGCTTGTCGCGTCCTTTTCTGTTCCTCGTACTGATAGCGTCCGAAGTCCATGACACGACAAA
>CAZWKO010000216.1:0-5081 GCA_964634925.1 uncultured Vicinamibacteraceae bacterium | reverse complement strand
AGGTCGGCTAAAGCAAGGTCTGCCCATTGCCCCGTAAACAATGTCACCTTTCGTGCCATGACACACTCCATCCTCTTGTCAAGCTTTCGCGTCCCTATGACTGCAGTCGCTAGTAAACCACATCAAACAAGTCCATCTAGCCCGGATACGTCTTGAGCGTCTCAAGATACGCAGTCGGCGCACCAACATCGAATCGACGTCCCCGTGTTTCGTAAGCCAAAAATCCATCTTCCTGACGTAGTTGATCAAGCGTCGACGTAAGTTGAAATTCACCCTGCTCGCGATGATTCCCAGCAATGACTTCCCCCAACAATTCAAACACTCTCGGTGACAACACGTACTGACCAAAAAGTGTGAGGAAGTCATACTCAGACAAATCATTAATCTGTAAATGTGCCCGCGCGAAATCAACGGTCGGTTTTTCAACAAATTGTTCTACCGCAAGAAGTCGCTGTTTGGCATTATCAGCCCAGCGCCCACCGACCGCCCCAAACTGGCCTATGAGTGACGCATCCGTACGCATGACCCCGACCACAGATGTTTGATACTGATCGTAGACATCAAGCAACTGACGAGCACATGGAACATCGTCATCAGACGCATAGAGGTGATCCCCAAGCATTAAAAGAAAAGGTTCGTCACCGACCCAGTCTCGTGCCGCAAAAACCGCATGCCCGAAGCCTTCCTGAGAATCTTGCTCAACAAACGACACTCGCTCGCCGATTTTTCGAAGTGAGGCGCTGCACTCCCGAAGGTGAATAGGAAGTTTGTAATGATGTGTTGGTGACTCTGGGGTATTAAGAAACTCCTCTAATACCTCACGTTCACCCCGTTTCACAACGAGACAGATGTCTTCAATACCAGCCTTCAGTGCCTCCTCGACGATCAACAAGAATACCGGCTTGGCGATCCCCTCGGCCGTTACGATAGGAAACAATTCTTTTTTAATCACCTTGGTTGCCGGATACAAGCGGGTTCCAAAACCTGCAGCAGTAATAACAGCCTTGCGAACGCTGGGCGTCGGCAGTAGGTCAAGGACCAAACCAGACAAGCCAAGTTGGTCTCGGAGCACCTGAATAATCGCTTCTCGATCTCCTGCACTCCGAGCTACCAACTGCGCTGAACCGTCGCCCTGAGATCCAACGCCCTTCCCACCCCACATATGTGATTGGATGGCCGGATGCGACAACACCTGATGCAGCACCGGCGCAGTTAATTCTTCGGGGCATGCAGGCGAGCAATGCTCATCAAATAACTGTTGCGCCTCCGTCATCAAACAACCAAGGCTTTGTGCATCCCCAGCGCGTAAATAGTCCGTTGCGCGCGAGATAATGTCACGATTTAAAGGTCCAAGGTAATGCTGCACGTTGCGTGCAGTCGTATCTTGCGCAAACGGGTAGCACTGATTCAGTCGAGCAAGGATTTCTTGCGTATCTTTCTGGGCACCAAGGTCGACAACGACCATATGTATTGGTTCGCGAACTTGAATTTCTTTAACAGTGACTGTTTCACGATCGTGCATCATGAGTATCGGTCGAGACCCATAGGCGCAGCCCTGGTCCATCCGACCACAGCGAGACGGAGTCGCAATCTCGCCAAGATAGGCGTACTCCATTTCGCCCGGCACGGTCATACGTAAATCGTAGATTCGATTAAACGCTCGAGCCGTAAGGACGCAAACCGCCGCCGATGAAGAAAGACCTTTTTTGACCGGTAAATCGGTGCGGTAATTATCGATAAACAGACCACGAACACGATAATGAGCAAGGATACGAAATGCCACACCTGCGACATAACTAAAAAACCCGCCTGACTCAGCCTCCTTGAGCAACAAGTCTGGGTCCATCGGAATTTCACGAACATCAAGAGTCTGTCCATCTGGCATCGTTGATCGAAAAACCAATGCATTCGGATGCGGGTCAACCCGAGCATAAAGACCTTGGTTCGTGCCAGCAATCAGGGTGTAGCCTTTTTCAATTTGCGAATTGGCACGGCGATGCCCCGCTGCCCAATCTGAGTGCTCACCAAACAGGCAGACCCGACCTGGAACAAAGAGCTCAAGCGACATCCGATCATTATGGCGGGAAAGCGCGCTATAGTGTCGTCTGTACAACACTTTTCAGGATAGCTTTGGCAACGGTAGCTACAACAGTATGAGGATGGCCAATGGCTGATTTAACTAGGCGTAAAATAATGAGCTTGGTGGGATCCGCAGCAGTAGGAACGGCAGTTTCTCACTCGGTGCCAACCAGTGCTATTGCCCACGGCCATGTTCTTGGCAGCGCGATGCAACAGTCAGCGTGTCGATGGTGCTTCCGGAACCTGGACCTCGATGAATTCTTCCGCCACGCAAAAGATGTAGGCTTGCCTGCAGTCGACCTTCTCCAAGAAGACGAATGGGCTTTAGCAAGTCAATACGGCCTCACATGTTCAACCGGGTACGGCGGTGCCGGCACCATTAGCGAAGGCCTAAACGACCCCTCAAACCATTCTGAAATCGTACGAAATCTGGAGCAAAGTCTACCCAGAGCCGCTAAAGAGGGCGTACCCAATGTAATTGCGTTCTTTGGCAATCGACGTGGCATGAGTAATGCAGAAGGCGTCGACAACTGCACCAATGTACTGAGGCAAGTCGCACCCATTGCCGAAAGCGAAAATGTCACCGTTGTTGTCGAGTTATTAAATAGCCGTGTCGACCACCCAGATTACATGGGCGACCACACTGCCTTTGGCTTAGAGGTCATCGAACGTGTTAACTCGCCTCACGTAAAGCTGCTTTATGACATTTACCATATGCAAATCATGGAAGGAAATGTTATCCAAACGATCCGGGATCACCATCAATACATCGCGCACTATCACACTGCTGGTGTTCCTGGACGTCATGAACTGGACCGGAACCAAGAGCTCAATTGGCGAACAATCGCTCAGGCTATCGTCGATACTGGATTCACCGGCTATCTAGCACATGAATTCATCCCAACCCGCGACCCCAAAGAATCACTGCAAGAGGCGGTCACACTCTGTAGCGTGTAACCAGTGACAGACACCCGCAACAGGCAGTGGCAGCTCGCAAGCAGGCCGGTGGGCATGGTCACGGAACACAATTTTGCTCGTCATGAGGAATCCCGCCCTACCTGCAGCAGTGGTTCTTTTCTGATTCGTACACTCTACGTGTCGGTTGACCCGGCAATGCGAGGCTGGATTACAGAAGACCCCGACTACATGCCCCCGGTTCCGCTCAACTCAGTCATGCTGGCACCCGCACTTGGTCAAGTAATCGAGTCCGAACATCGCGATTTCAATGTTGGAGATATCGTTTCGGGAATGTTGGGTTGGCAGGACTACTGTCTCAGCGACGGCACTGGTTTAGCTCCCGTGCAACGGATCACCGCAGTCCATCCACTACCACGTTACCTTGGAGTACTTGGTGGAACTGGACTTACAGCATACTTTGGACTCCTTGATATAGGACGTCCCAGAGAAAACGATGTCATCGTTGTCTCTGGTGCAGCCGGCGCCACCGGGTCGGTGGTCGCACAGATCGCCAAGATCAAACAATGCCATGTGATCGGTATTGCCGGTGGACAAGAAAAATGTAATTGGCTCGAAGCTGAACTCGGCCTTGATGGAACCATCGACTACAAGACCGACAACGTGGAAGCCCGCCTGAAGGAGCTCTGCCCTAAGGGGATCGATATTTATTTTGATAATGTCGGTGGCCCACTACTGCAAACAGTCCTTGCGCAGATGGCGACCTGGGGCCGAATCGTCCTCTGTGGAATGATTGATGGATACAATGCGGACAAGACTGTAACAGGACCAGCAAACATGTTTCGATTGATTACCCGTCGAATCCGGATGGAAGGTTTCTTGGTACCAGACTACGCGCCACGCTTCAAAGATGCCCGGCGAGAATTGTCAGCGTGGTTGGCCACCGGCACTCTGAAAGCGCATGAAGATATCCGTGAAGGGTTTGACGCCATTCCTCAAACGTTTTGCGGACTTTTTCAGGGCACGAACATAGGCAAGCTCATGGTCAAGCTTTCCGATCCAACCGCCGGAGCTGACTAGTTTGAGAGAAGAGCAGGACAACAGACGTTGGCCAAGAAAGTACTCCCGCAGCGCGTAACCACGAACCAAATACACCAAAAAAAGACGCTGTGACTTTACTTGCCCTGACTCTTGGTGCGATCCCATAAAATAGCCAACAATCAAAAGGTTGTTATGAAACTCAGTAGACGGGACTGGCACAAGCTTACGTTCGGCGGTCTTGCAAGCACCGTCTTCAAACCCGCACAACAACGTGTGGCCGCGCAATCGACCTACAACGGTGTCCTGATTGGCATGCAAAGCTACAGCTTTCGAGACATGTCGCTTGATGAAGGCATCGCTGCCATGGTCGACCTCGGCATTACCAGCTGTGAGCTCTGGGAAGGACATGTTGAACCTCGCGAGTTGTACCATCCTGACAATCGAGAACATTTGCGACGATGGCGCACGGTGACCCCTCTCGGATATTTTCGAGACATTCGTAATAAGTTTGATCGGGCTGGCATTGAATTGAGTGCCTACAATCAAAGCTTCAAAGATCACTTTTCTGACAACGAGATTGAACGAGGTTTTGAAATCACACAAACCCTCGGTGCCCCGGCCATTACCTCGTCTGCTCAAATAAGTGTTGTTCCACGTATTGCGCTAGTCGCCGAACGTCTCGGAATACCCGTCGCGATGCACAACCACTCTCGCGTCGACTCGAATGAGTTTTCAAGCCCCGCCGATTTTGATGAAGCGATTCGTCTAGGAGGCGCTGCGCCCATTGCGGTCAATCTTGATATTGGCCATATGGTCGCAGCTAATCACGACCCCCTCGCTTACTTACAAGCGAATTACCAGCGGATTGTAACGTTGCATTTAAAAGATCGTTTGCGAAATCAAGGGCCAAACGTTCCCTGGGGTGAAGGTGACGCGCCAATTCGTGAAACACTTCTCCTTCTTCAACAAGAACAATGGAACATTCCGGCCAACATAGAGTACGAGTACAGTGGCAGCGACACCATGACGGAACTTCGCCGCTGCAT
>CAZWKO010000215.1:0-5098 GCA_964634925.1 uncultured Vicinamibacteraceae bacterium | reverse complement strand
CCGGAGCCGCCGCCGCCGCCACCACCACCGCCGCCACCGCCACCTCCACCTCCTCCTCCGGGACCGTTAAGTGAAGAGGAGCTGTTTGAACGTATGTCACTAGACGAGCTCAACAGCACGTCACCGATGGACCCAGTATTTTTTGACTACGATGCGGCTGAAATATTGCCAGAGGGTCGCTCGATTCTTCAGCGGAATGCGGAGTGGATGCAAAAGTGGACGTCGACACGAGTTCGTGTGGAAGGACATTGCGATGAGCGCGGAACGAACGAGTACAATTTAGCTCTCGGGGATTCTCGGGCAGCTGCCGTGCGTGATTATTTGGTGAGCCTTGGTATTCCTGGCAACCGAATTACCACCGTTAGTCGAGGCGAGGAATCACCATTTTGTAGTGACAGCCACGAAGGTTGTTGGTCGAGAAATCGGCGTGGGCAGTTTGTGGTGACTGCGAAGTAGTTAATTTTTTAATAACGCTTCTCGTTCCAAGCCGAGAAGACCTACGGGATTATTGCGGGTGTATGCAAGAGCATACGCCCGTTTTTTTTTGGCCTAGGAAGTAGTCGCACGGAGTTGCTCAAGTAGTAAATCTTTCGATATTCTGGCTTTGGCTACGACTTGGGTTTTGTGCATCAGTACAGGTATTACGGAGCCAAATTGTTGTTCGAGAGTTTTGTTTCCAGTGATATCAATTTCTTCGACAGAGACATTTATTTCGTCGGATAAATTTTTGAGAAGTTTCTTCATTTCTTCACACAAGTGACACCCTGGGCGGGTCAATAATCGCAGGTAGATCATGCGTCGACCATTTCTTCGCAAAGTACTTCCGCGGCTTTTCTGGGATCTTTCGCCTCGATAATCGGTCGCCCAACAACGAGGTAGCTGGCACCAGCCTGAACCGCTTCTTGGGCACTGAGCGTACGAGTTTGGTCGTCGTTCTGAACGTGCTTTCGGATACCAGGCGTGACAATTAAAAAGTCAGAGCCCCGTTGTTTTCTGAGACGAGGGATTTCAAGAGGAGAGGCTACCACGCCGTCTATTTTCGCTTCTGCAGCTAATTCCGCCATGGCATCGACTTGGTCTTCAATCGGCTGCGGCACACCAATAGCTTTGAGGTCGGTTTGGCTGAAACTAGTAAGTACGGTCACACCGATGACCAGCGTTCCATTATCGCCTGCGGAATCTTTGGCAGCGCGCATCATGGCGATACCACCCGCCGTATGAATAGTTGCCATCCAAACACCAAGCTCAGACGCTGCACGAAGAGCACTGCCAACAACGGACGGAATATCGTGATACTTCAAGTCCAGGAAGACTCGGTCTCCTTGTTCGACTAACGCGCGCACGAGAGCTGGACCTTCGTTAGTGAAGAGTCGGCTGCCAATTTTAAATCCACCAGCCAAATCTCGGAGGTTATCTGCTAAGTCGAGCGCATTTCGACCGGTATCCACGTCAAGAGCGATTAGGAGCTTGTCCATTCAGTGATCCGATCAGATAGGTTAAGAGTGCCGACAAGGTCTTTTGCAGCATTGTATTTGTGATGGTCTAGATAGCGTACGAGCCCGTCTTCTAGTTTTTCCCAGATCAGAGGGTCTTCAAAGTTTGCGGTGCCAATTTGCACGGCACTTGCACCCGCAATAAGGAATTCGATCACATCTCGAGTTGTACGAATGCCTCCCATACCAATGATCGGAATATTTATAGCTGATGAACATTCGTAGACCATGCGCACGGCGATCGGTCTGATCGCTGGTCCACTCAGGCCACCAAAGATGTTTGATAGTTCAGGCCGGCGTGTGTCCACGTCAATTGCCATTGCGAGAAAGGTATTCACTAAAGAAACCGCATCGGCGCCTGCTTCCTCCGCTGCTTTCGCGATACTCGCAATATCGGTGACATTGGGGCTCAGTTTAGGAAAAATAGGTAGTTTGGTTGCTTTGCGAACAGCTCGAACAACTTTGTCTGTCCCGGCAGCATTACAACCAAAGGTGATACCACCCTCTTTGATGTTAGGGCAGGAAATGTTTATTTCAATTGCAGCGATGCCGTCAGCTTCAGATAGGATGCGCGCTATTTCCGCGTATTCATCAACGCTTGACCCACATATATTCACAATGACGACAGCATTGTTATCGCGAAGTAGCGGTAGTTTTTCTTTAATAAATTTTCGAACGCCAATACCTTGCAGCCCGATAGCATTAAGCATGCCGCTAGGCGTTTCGATGATCCGTGTGGGAGGATGTCCTTCTCGTGGCTCGAGAAAAAGGCCCTTAACACTAATACCACCAAGCGTTGCTAGATCGACGAGGTCAGAATATTCGACGCCATAGCCGAAACATCCACTTGCTGCGATAAATGGTGTGGAAAGTTTCAGTTTGCCGATCTGAATTGTCAGGTCAGGTCGGCCCAATTTAATCGCTCACTATTAAAGACTGGTCCTTCAAGACAGGACCGCACGTAATGGTTTCCGTTATCAACGACCTGTACGACACAACTGTAGCAACCACCAAGACCACATCCCATCGTCTGTTCAAGTGACACCTCAGTAGAAACCTCGGTTTGTGCTGTTAATGCGCTAACAGCACTCATCATTGGTGTTGGTCCACACGCGTAAACCATCACCCGCTGTTCGCCACGACTGGCGAGTTCACGGGCTAAAGGTTCGGTGATGTAGCCCTGTTCCCCGCAGGTTCCATCTTCAGTCGTAAGAATGACACGGACACCGAGTTGTTCAAAGAAAGAGATGTGGTACAGGTCTGAGGCAGATCGCCCGCCGTAGAAGAGTGTTGTTGCCACTTCTCGTTCTCGGAGCCACTCCGCTAGTGTTGCGAACGGTGCAAGCCCGACGCCTCCGGCTACCATCCAACCTTGTGTTGGTGGTTCTACGAGTGTGAATGGTGAGCCAAGTGGGCCGAGACACTGAATGTGTTCGCCGGGTTCGATGGCAAAAAGTTCCTGTGTGACGACTCCAACTTGTTTGCTGAGCAATGAAAATCCTGACACGGTACCGTTGCTATCACGGATTACCTCGAATACAGAGAATGGGCGACGAAGAAGAGGTTCACGACCGATCGCACGTTTCACCATGACGAACTGACCAGGTTGGCTTTGACGAGCGATTTCAGGAGCTTGAAGCTCTAGTATGTTGTAAGAGTCTGACAGCCTACTGTTCGTAAGTACAGTGGCTGTTACGTCCACCGGAATCGGCACGGTCGGAGTATACCTGAGCTCCTGCCGTCAACTTACCATCTCTTATTGATTTAAGGGTTTAACCCTGCCGATTTATCAGCTCGTCGGATAGAGCTAGTGGTTTTGGCCGATGCCGAGTCCTTGCCACACTGCGTCAAGCAGAATAAGATGATGACTACTCTTTAATAGCGTCCCGGTGAGGGCGAGAAGAGGTATTAAGTGGGACGTTTAATTTATTACAGCGGTCGCCGTTCTGGCGTTTCGCATTTTTCTTTTTTCTCTCGATACGGTTTCTATCAGAGGTTCCTGTGCCGGTAATGATGGAATCAGAACGTATCGGGCGGACGCTTACCCGTATTTCACACGAAGTTGTTGAACGCAATCGTGGTGTTGATGATATTGCACTGATTGGCATCAGGCGTCGTGGTGTACCGATTGCGGAGCGAATAGCACACATTCTCGCTAGTATTACCGGTCGTAACGTGGAGACTGGTGCCCTCGACATCACACTCTATAGAGACGACCTTATGCGTCATGCCGTTGCTCCTCAACCTCTATTACGGAAAACAGACGTTCAGTTTTCAATCGATGACCGTCGTATTTTGCTTGTTGATGATGTCCTCTATACAGGACGCACTATTCGTGCGGCGCTCGATGCTCTTATCGACTTCGGTCGCCCTCGCAGTATTCAGCTCGTTGTGTTGGTCGACCGTGGCCACCGAGAGTTGCCCATTAAAGCAGACTATGTTGGTAAGAATATTCCAACATCTTTAGAGCAAAGTGTGCAGGTTCGCCTTGTCGAAGAGGACGGGGTGGATGAAGTTGTTCTGTCGGATGTGCAGGGAGATGAACCGTTGGCTGACGGTGGAGGCGTTGCGTGAGCATGCCAGTTGATGTTCCCGAAACGATCAGAGGGCCATCGGAGCTTACGCCGTCCCGTTTACGCTCAAAGCATCTTCTAAGCATTGAAGATCTGAGTGCGGACGAGATTGCGTTGATTTTAGATACTGCTGAAGCTATGAAAGAGATTGGAACACGTCGCATTAAAAAAGTTCCGACGCTTCGCGGTAAAACGGTTGTGAATTTGTTTTTTGAACCCAGTACTCGTACTCGAACATCTTTTGAAATTGCCGAAAAACGACTAAGTGCGGACACGTTGAATATGGCAGGCAGTACGTCCAGCATGCTGAAGGGCGAGACTTTGGTTGATACCGCTCGTAATTTAGAAGCAATGTCGCCGGACATGATTGTCTTGCGTCATGCGGCTTCCGGGGCTTGTCATTTGATGGTTGACGGTTGTACCGCGAGGGTTGTGAATGCCGGCGATGGGATGCATGAACATCCGACTCAAGCGCTGCTTGACGCGTTTACGATTAGAGAACGGAAATCTCAGTTTGATGGCCTGAAGGTAGCCATTGTCGGAGATCTTGTTCATAGTCGTGTTCTTCGTTCAAACATCCAACTGTTGAAAGCACTTGGTGCTGAGATTTGTGTATGTGGGCCATCCACCTTGATTCCAGTCGGGATTGAGCGTTTTGGCGTGCATTCGACTACGTCGGTTGATGAGGCCGTTACAGATGCTGATGTTGTTATGTTGCTTCGTGTCCAATTAGAACGGATGCGCGGCCATTTTTTTCCATCACTCCGCGAGTACTTCGCACTATACGGCATGACATCAAAACGTATGGAAAGGGCAAAACCGGATGCCATTGTCATGCACCCTGGTCCGATCAATCGTGGCGTTGAGGTGTCATCAGAACTTGCTGATGGATCCTGTTCTGTCATTTTGGAACAAGTGGCGAATGGTGTGGCAATACGAATGGCGGTGTTGTATTTACTTGCTGGTGTAGAGGTCGATGAGGAGGTTTCGTGAAGGCAGTATCCGTCGTATTGAAGGGTGGGCATGTTGTTG
>CAZWKO010000214.1:0-5122 GCA_964634925.1 uncultured Vicinamibacteraceae bacterium | reverse complement strand
AGCCCCGCAATTATAGCACCGAGACTTTTGTTCACAATAGTGATGTCTACTTACCATAACCTGTTATATTGCAACACTTAGGGCTTCGCTTTTAAAGCTCATTGTGTGAGGTATTGATGGCGTCTCGTCTAGTTGTCTGTCGTTGGGAAAATCTTGACTTAAACAAGATTACAGAGATGGTTTCACGAAAGATTGTGTCAGCGAATAGCCAAGTAGTCAGCCAAGTCTACCTGAAGAGAGGTGCGCATATTCCCTCGTGCATTTCTGAAAGCGATTACAGTCTTTATGTGCTTCAAGGGTTGCTCAGGATGACCGTCGACGGACAGGAAATCATCATAGGCGAAGGTGAAATAGTTCAGATACCTACTCGTGCTAAACGGCAGGCAGAGGCCCTCGACGACACATTTGCAATTGAGTTCGTAAACACTGACTGCGACACGAGATAACTAACCAACAGACGTCTGAATTACTAAAGTCCACTATGCAAAATTTTTCTTGACGGCAACTTTCAGTAAATCAGTGAATGCGATCATTCCAATCATTTCTACGTCCTTGATACACGTCGAAACGTTTTCTTAGCCGTCCCATTTTCCATTTAAAGTACCGGTACTTAATGTCGGCCATGATCCCGAGGCGACCAAAGCCAACTCGATTGAGCGATCTCCCTCCAAATCGCTTTAGATATATATAGCCGATAGCCAGACCGCCGAGGTGGGCGATGTGAGCAACACCGCCACCACGTGGTACTGAAAGAAAGGCAATTGTGCCAATAATCATTACGAAGTATTTCGCAGGTACTGGAAAAAGGAAAAACATCAAGATCGGTGTTTCTGGGTAATAGAGAGCGAACGCCACCAGTAGCCCGTAAATTGCACCGGATGCACCTATAGTCGGTACAAGATAAGTTGGTTCTGCAAAGGCAAATGGGAGCAGTGCCATTGTAATTGTTGCCAAACCCGCGCCGATACCTGTGATGAAGAAATAGCGAAGAAAAAACCGCTGTCCCCAGATGCGTTCTAGCTGTACTCCGAACATCCACAGGATCAGCATGTTAAAGAGGATGTGGGTTACTCCACCATGGAGGAACATATAAGTGATGGGCTGCCATAACCAAAGTTGTGTCAACACGAGTTGAGGTGTCAGGCCAAAGATCCGGGTAACGAAAGGGAATAAAGGCGGGATAAGGGCAGTAACGAGAAAAACGGCGACGTTTATTACGAGCAGAATTTTTACGGCTGGACTCATTGCGCCCGGTCCGAAGGAATACTGGCTGCCACCGTAGTATGGATGCTGCATAGTGCGATCGTACCTTACTTCGCTGCTGTCGCCTCTAATCTCTTAGCCTAATTTACTGCGTAATTGTTTCCATGCTTGATCAAGTTCAGTAAGTTTCAATAAACGACTTGTCATAACTAGCACCAAGAGTCCGATTCCTATGCTGACCGTGACGCCTCCTAAACGGGTGAAGAAGTTATCACTTGCCCAGGACAAGAGGAGCCAGGAGTGAGTCAGAGTGACAGCCACTCCCATTGCTACAGACGCTATCCCTATTTTTGTGCCAGTCGTAATGATCTGTTTGATGTTGAGTCCTCCCGTACGACGATTCAGGACTGTGAGAAGAACGAGTGCGTTGGCGAGCGCAGCCACAGAGGTCCCAAGTGCTAACCCTTGATAACCGATTAGATTTACCAAGAGTAGATTCAACGCGACATTCAGTACAACGGTTGCCATACTGATATAGGCAGGTAGCAGGCTGTTACCGAGAGCGTAGAAAGCTGGCACAGCAATTCGGACGGCTGAGTACCCAACAAGGCCAGGCGCATAAAATAGAAGTGCGGCAGTCGTTGACACCGTATCAATGTTGGTAAAGCTACCTCGCTCAAAAATCAGTTGGACGATTGGGTGTCCAAGAGCGATTAAGCCAACGGTCGCCGGTACGTTAAGTACGAGCATCAATCGAAGTGCTCTAGACACGGTTTCACGCATGCCTTTTAGGTCGTCGTATGCTGCATGCCGAGACACGGTAGGAAGTGCGGCGGCAGCAATAGAAACACCAAAAAGTCCGATTGGCAGGTACATGACCCGGAAGGCATAACCTAGCCACGACACGGCGCCAGTTCCTTCTCCTGTCGCTAGTACCATGTTGACTAGTAAGTTGATTTGAACGGCAGCGCCCGCCAGTGTGCCTGGTCCCATCAAACGGAGCACTTCTTTGAGTCCTGGGTCAGTTAGACTAAAACCAAAGCAAAAACGAAAACCTTCTTTATATAGCGAGGGCAATTGGAGAGCTACTTGTCCAATTCCTCCTGCTAAGGCACCTATCGCAATCGCTACGATCGGGTCCAGTCCTAATCCTGGCATCATCGGTACGAGTAGAGCTCCACTTGCAATAATTCCGACGTTGTACATTGCTGGCGAAAGTGCTGGTGTGAAGAATCGGTTAAGAGAATTCAACATGCCCATGAGCGCGGCCGCGGCGGCCACAAGTGTCAGAAATGGCATTAGGATTCGCGTTAACAAAACGGTCAGTTCAAGTTTTCCTGGTACATCAGCGTACGCACCGGCTAGAGCGCGAGTAAGCGGTTCGGCGAAAATGATTCCGACGATCACGATCAGTCCCGTCGCGACGATAAGTGCACTTAGGAGTTGGTTGCCAAGCCGCCACGCGTGCGATTTGCCATGTTTTGTTAGGTGACGTGTAAAAGTCGGAACGAAGGCGGCGCTCATTGCGCCCTCGGCGAAAAGGTCTCTCATCAAGTTGGGAATCCTGGTTGCGACATTAAATGCATCCATGGCATTGCCTGCGCCAAAAAGATACGCAAGTACTTGGTCTCGAACGAGGCCAAGAAGCCGGCTTGTGAGTGTCGCGCTACCGATAATGCCTGCCGATTTGGCAAGATGGGAGGAGGTCAACACCTCACCTTCTTTTGATGGCGGCACCGCGGATGAGGCGGGTTCCCGACGGGTCACTGGAAACTCAGCCTAGCATAGGCTGGACAATGACAAACAGGATCCAGTGAAATGGTTAGTCAATTGTTGTTTTGAGCTACTCTGAAAGTCCCAGTTGTGAACGACAAACAGGATGCGAGTAAGAATCTAGCCAGTAGACCGTTTGTTCGATTTGGATCATTGAATACGCCAATAGGTCTTGTATTCGTTTCCATTTCTAATAATGGCTTGTTCGATGTCGCTTTTGGTATTACCGATCAAGTCCGATATATTGCACGGCTCGGTAATCGCGTGGCGAGGGCTACGCCGGACCGGCGTGCAGTCAGTAGTGTGTTAGACCAATTGGATAACTACTTCGCTGGAAATCTGACGCGTTTTAGTATCCCTGTTGACTTAAGAGTGTCAACGGTTTTTGCTTATCGTGTCTTACTTGCTGCAAGTCAGATTCCATTTGGCGAAACGATTAGTTACGGCGAAACTGCAAAGCTCGTCGGTTCCCCAGGCGCGAGTCGAGCTGTTGGTGGGGCACTCGGACGAAACCCATTACCTATCGTGATTCCATGTCATCGAGTCATTGCTGCCGACGGTAGTATTGGTGGATTTACTGGTGGCTTAGCGATCAAGAAAGTCCTTCTGCGCTTGGAAGGCCATCGAGTTTAGTGAGCTTTATAAAAGAAATGGAGTTGTTATCAAAATCTAAATGGTCTTCATGTGGGAAACTACACGGGCAAGAATGTCAGACAAAGATAGCGTGGGACTCCACCCCGTTAGATTGTTGATTTTGCTGACATCTGGCACTCGTCTTGGCATATCTTCAAATCCTGATTCGTAGGCTTCTTCATATGGCACGGTCAAAATTGATGATGAACTGCCACTAAGATCAATAACACGTTTTGCAAGTTGCAAAATCGAAACTTCTTCAGGGTTGCCGATATTAAAAATGTCGCCAACAGCTTTAGGTTCGTTTAAAAGCGATAGGAAAGCACTAACAACATCAGTGACATCAGCAAAGCTACGCGTTTGTTCACCAGTTCCATAAACAGTTAAGGGTTCACCTGCGAGTGCTTGTCTGACGAAGTTTGGTATTACCATGCCGTAGCGGCCTGTTTGTCTTGGGCCTACTGTGTTGAATAAGCGCACGACAATAACGGGAAGCTGTTTTTCTTTCCAATAAGACAGGCCAAGAAATTCGTCTAAGGCTTTACTGCACGCATAAGCCCATCGATGCTGATGCGGGCAGCCCAGTAACAGATCCGCGGTTTCGCTGAATGGAACCACGGTACGTTTTCCATAAACTTCTGACGTAGAGGCAATAATGACGAGCTTGCCTTTTTTGCTCGCATGTCTAAGTACGACTTCAGTTCCGTGCACGTTCGTTTCTATCGTTCGAACGGGAGCTTCTACGATTAGCTTGACGCCTACAGCGGCAGCTAAATGAAATACGGCATCACAGCGGTCAATGTGTTCAGCCAGTACGGCTTCATTGAAGATGGTGTCGATTACGTATGAAAAATCTGGATTTGAACTGAGATGATCGATGTTTTCGACTGCACCTGTCGAGAGGTCGTCTATTGCAACGACTTTGTGACCTTCCTTCAATAGTCGCTCCGCAAGATGGGAGCCGATAAAACCCGCACCGCCAGTAATGAGTATTTTCATCGTAAATTACGTCGCAAATCTGAAGTTTATGATGTCGCCGTCTTGAACGACGTATTCCTTGCCCTCAAGCCGAACCTCGGCGTGTTTTCGACATTCCGCAACCGAGCGTCGTGTTATTAGATGATCGTACTCGACAACCTCGGCCCGTATAAACCCTCTAGAGATGTCGGTATGTATTTCACTCGCTGCTATTTGCGCCACTGTGCCTTCAGGAATCGACCAGGCACGGCACTCATCCTCTCCCGTTGTGAAAAACGTCAGATAGCCAAGAAGTTCATAGGCTGCTCGAATTACTCGGTCCAGTCCTGGCCCTATTAGACCGATTTCTTGAAGAAACAGTTGTCCGTCCTCGGCGTCAAGTTCTGAAATTTCTAGTTCGATTGTTGCACATACACTAACAGCGCGAATTGCGGGACCCGCGACAAAGTCTTGCAATTGTAGTCTTTCAAGAGTGTCTTCGGTTGAGCGAGGGGTATCAGATTCATCGACGTTCAAGACAAGTAACATCGGTTTT
>CAZWKO010000213.1:0-5178 GCA_964634925.1 uncultured Vicinamibacteraceae bacterium | reverse complement strand
GCCCACTTCGTGATCGTATCGACAACACGCCCGATCAACTGACGTACGCTCGACTCGCGTTCGGTCGTGCCTAATTGGCCACGGAAGTATTTGGAAACCACAATATTGGTTGCAGTCTGCGACCACGATTTTGGAATTTCCACATCCCTCTGTTCGAACACAACCTCGCCACGCTCACTGCCAATTACAGCCGAACGAACCTCCCATTCACATTCATCGAATGGGTCTGTATCCGCACGACTGAACACCCGCGAAAACTCTAACCCCGTACCGTGCGACGACGTACTGAGTGATTGTTGCGGCGTCTGATGTCTGTCTGAATCGTGAGCTGCGGGTCTTGCCATCTTCTCCTCCGAACGAGCGGTGATTAACTTTAAGAGAGCTAACCACCCAGCGACTAACCAATACCAAAAGCGCAAAAAACAGAAGCCGATCACGTCTATAGAACCGACAGCGAAAGTTTCTGGAGACCCTGATGCAGCCGATTTCGCGCTAAGGACCTACTATGCGACTAGACTGGTTCCGTGTCAAGAAAAACCACCAGATATGGGGTATTCGTTTTCACAAACACGCAAGATATTGTCACTTCGTAGTCGACAATAAGACGAAAGTCACCGTGTGCCGTTCCAATTTGAGCAATAAAAATGCTACCGACGCGAGACGAACCGTAAAAGAACGTTTAGCATTTCCGTCAGTGTCAGAGGACGTCAACAGAGGACCAATCGACAATATTTCTGAGATACCTGAAAAACCTGACCCCGGCAGCGTCAGTTCCGCCCTAACGCAGGTAATCCTATGCTCAGGATTTCCAACGCAGCTTTTACTCGTATTGATTTTGAACGGCTTGGGTCTAAACGCCATTTCTAGTGATGGGCAACTGTCATTTGGCTACGTTGTTACGTTATCTCTCATAGATGCCCTACTGTTAGTTTGTCTGATCAAATACTTCCTTGACGCGCATGGGGAATCGATGCGCTCTCTTGTCGCTGGCAAAAAACCTATCCTAAGCGAAGTCACACTCGGTCTAATCCTGACACCATTACTCGTTGTCTGTGCTATCGGTGGACTCTTGTTGATTCGAACCATTGCTCCTTCACTCAGCAACGCTACAAATAATCCACTGGAAGCAATGATCAGTACTCCTCTGCGGGCGATCTTGTTTGGATTTGTCGTAGTGATAGCAGGTGGTTTTCGGGAAGAGCTACAAAGAGCGTTCATCTTAAGACGCTTTGAGCAACACCTGGGTGGTGGATGGTTAGGTTTGGTGCTTTTCAGTATCCTGTTCGGATTAGGACATCGCCTTCAAGGCTGGGATGCTGTCATCATGACAGGAATGCTCGGCGCATTTTGGGGGCTACTTTACTTATTAAGAGGCAGCGCCGTCACTTCGATCGTTAGCCACGCGGGGTTTAATCTCCTCGAAGTCACGCTTGCGTTCAGCGCGGCTCAATCGCTCTAGACATCACCAAACAAAGAGTTGGACTACGGCTCAAAACGAACTACTTCCCCTCTTCGCGTGAGACCAGCCAACCAATCTTTGACAAGCACCTCACGACGCTCTGACCACAATCTCGTACGAACGACATTGCTCACTTCATCAAACTCAACTGTCCGATCTGGTGTTGTAAATAATTCTCTATTGTCAGAAAAATAGCTCTTCAGTTCCGATTCATTCAGTTGATCAGCATCGCCGAAACGTTCACTGACATACCGGTCAATACGCATATTGTCCTGAAGAATTTGTCTCAAGTCCGGTAGTCCCAAACCAACCGAAAGAAGTAACTTACTCAAGCCGGACTCACCCCCAAGACGGTCTCGAATAGCGCCTATTTCTTCTTCTACTGCTTCGGATACCGGCATTGGAATACGATATCGATTAACCTCATCGAGTGCGAGCCATCTCTCAATCAACTTCGTAACGTAATACTGATCTGCCTCTATTGGGTTCGGACTATCTATTTTTTGAATCAAACCAAGTTCAACGAAGGCACGAACATCCGAACGTAAAACAATCTGGCCGGAAACAACCGCCAGAATCTGATCGAGTTGCTGTGCCGACACTGGCGCTGTCGTACTGATGAACACTACGAGCAGAAAACTAAAAAGCTTGTCCAATGCTGATATGAAGTGCGGTGAGTGGTTCCTGCGTCCGACTCGTTCCGTCGCCAAAAAAGTAACGTTCTCCGAGTTTAAAGCCGAGATCGACACGGATTGGACCTACCGGTGAACTATAGCGTATCCCGAAGCCTGCGCCGCTTCGAAGCCGCCGAAAACTCAACCGCTGAACTTCAGCGTAAACATTTCCAGCATCGAGAAAAGTCACTAATCCTAATGTTCCCGTAAGTCTCACGCGAAGCTCTGTATTAACAATAATCATTGCATTCCCGCCTTGCGGGAATCCATCTTGGTCAATAGTGCCACCGGGATTGCGGCTCGGTTCTCCCAATCGGTCGAGAGCATAACCACGAACGGTCGTATCTCCGCCAGCAAAGAAGCGCTCACTGAGAGGAAGGGCTAGTGTCCGCCTCACCTTCATAGACGCGCCTTCAACATCTAGCTGTAGTGTCTGAGGAAATCCCCAGGCCAACCCAAGGCGTGAGCCTGCCGCAAACACCACCCTTGATGACTGACCTAGTTCCTTGAAGACAGAACCAGAAACGAAGGACTTCGAAAATCCGATTGCAGAACCGATAGCACGAGAGGCCAATTCTGTTTCCATAGCAATTGCCGTACCACGCGACGGATCGAAGGGATCATCCCGCGTGTCGCGAAGGCGACTCACACGAAAAGAAGAAAGACGAACCTCTGGAAACAACCGATCGACAATATTGCTATCTTCAAGGTTTAACTGACGATTCGAAGTGTCATTAGCTCCGAGACGATAGCCAATGGTTGTACTCGCTGCATCGCCTGAGCTCGCAATCATCTGGGCGGTAACACCGCGACTAAATAGATCAAAGCCGGGCCTAATAGCCTGCTCGACATAGCTCGACACTAGAACATCCCATCCGAAACCAAATGACCGCGGTTCCCGATAAGTGGCGAGTACGCGATATTCGTTAAATCCAAGTGTTTGAGCACGCTCAGAAAAATCATTGCTGACCAAATCATTCTTTCGTCGTACACTCACGCGCGTAAACAAATTAATCGATCGATTTTTACCCCACAGGTTTCGACGACCAACCTGCAACGAACCCCGCGGTGCAAATTCGATGCGCTCTACAGCGGAACCACCCATCTCGCTCACATTGCGACGAAGTCGCTGTGAGACCTCAAGGCCGCCTCCATACGCCACGGTAGTCGCCGGGGCTTCCTCTACCTCAATAATGAGGTCACGACGTTCAACTTGCCCGTGACTAAATTCTCGGATATCGAGTCGGCGGAACATCCCGAGCGCATTCAGTCGGCGTCGAGTCTCAGCAACATCATCAAGACCAAGAGCGCTGCCCGGAACAAGGGTAAGTTCCTGGCGAATTGTTTCGGCGTCGACCTGCTCATTACCAACAATCAACACATGGTCAACGATTACCTGGTAACCTTCAGTAATACGAAAGGTTACATCTGCATTAGCGAGATCTTCAGAGAAACTCGTATCAACATCGATCACAACTTGTTCATACCCTTCGTTAAGATAACGCTGAAGAAGTACGTCTCGGTCATCAATGATTTGCAAGCCATAAAACGCTCCGCCGGCGGTGGTAGCAACCGTTTCGCGAAGTTGATCTAAGGGCCATGCCTGAACGCCCTCAAACACTAGTGAACCGACGGTCATGCGCGGCCCCTCTTCGACTAACAGGCTGACCGCTTGCCAGACCTCGCCGAGAGCTGGTTCAGGCACGGAAACCGCGGCAACACTTGAACTCGCCGCACGAACAGTCGTGAACCCGCTCCGCTGGTACAGCTCTTCAATCGCAGCTAGTCCAGTGTCGAGGTTTTCGTTAACAAACGGCTCTCCGACTGGTAGATCTACAAGCGGCAAAAGTAGGTCTGCTGAAACGTTCTCATTCCCCTGAATAAGAACATCGGCAACACGGTAAAGCGGACCTCGCTTAATCTCAAAGACAATCGATATTTCGTCGTCCACGCCACTCCGCGTGTGTGTCACTTCAGCATCGCGATACCCAAGTGACCTCAAGTAATCGGCAATAAGAAGGTCGGCGTCTTCCAGTAAGTCTTCGTCAACACTGGCTTCGCGTGCAACGGGAACCAAGTCTTCTACAGTCGTATTTGGCACCTCGTCCCCATCAAACGTCACGGTAATGCGTGGGCCACGGTAGACAGTCAGCCGTACATCAACCACCGAACCGTCTCGGCGTTCTATCGTATGAGAAAGGCGTGCTTCGTAGTACCTAAGGCTACGCAGCTCAGTCTCATATTCGCCGAGCCTTTGGTCAAGAATTAAGCCATCGTAGAAATCACCATCTTGCAGTCCTAGTCGGTCCCGAAGACGGCTATTCAGCGATGCTGATGCAACGCCGGTTATTAACCATCGGTTGACACGAATACGAGGACCAGCACTCACGCTTATGCGAAGTGTATTAACTCGCGGCGTGCGTCGAACGTTGGCCTCGAGGGCTGCATCAAAATACCCGCGCCGCGCATAATAACTTCGTAATGTCTCTACAACTGCCGGGGCCACACTCTCAGGAAAACTTTCGCCATGATTCCGAGCAACTTCTCGACTCAGTTCTTCATTGGACAACTCGGTGTTGCCGATCCACTCAACCCTGTCAACAACACTGAAGACCTGTAAATCGTAGGACAGCGCAACACCACCGTCACGCTCATGCGCATTCACCGAAATACCACCGTACCGCCCCAGACTAAAAAGATGCGTTAAGCTCTCACGCACCTCACTTATCACGAGCGGTTCACCGACAGCGGTTTCGATCAAATCAGAGACCGCGGGATCCCGAATCTGTATCCCATTTGATACAAACTCAACTTCGACAACCTGCTGACCAACGAATTTATTGATATCAGAAGCCGCCACAACCGGACTCGCCATACAAACGAGACAAGTAACAATAATTAACGAGCGCCACCGCATCAGAAGGCGTGCCTGACTCGGAAGTCGAGCGCATACGTACGATCTTCGTTCTGGGACAACACCCACGACAATCGTTCCGTTGCGTCGTACTCCAAGATAACTATAAGGTCCTGATTATTTCCGCTGAC
>CAZWKO010000212.1:2482-5196 GCA_964634925.1 uncultured Vicinamibacteraceae bacterium | reverse complement strand
TCTCCTACAAAAGATGAGCTTGCAATTTCAAATCATCGAAATGAATTACTATTAGTGGATTTAAAGAAAAATACACTGCATAAAATAGATAAAAGTGAATTTTCTGTTATTAGGAGTTTTAACTGGTCTCCAGATGGAAAATATTTAGCATATTCCTGTTCATTCAATTCAAGAGTTAATGGAATAAAAATTTATGATATTAAAAATAAAAAATCTCATAAGGTATCATCTCCTATACTTAATGATTTTAATCCTGTATTTGACCCAACAGGAAAATATTTAGCTTTCTTATCAAATAGGATTTTTAATCCTGTATATGATAATATGCATTTTGATTTAGGATTCCCAAGAGGAGAAAAACCTTATATTATCACTCTAGATAAAGACACTCCCTCTCCATTATATAAATCATCACCTAAACCAATTAAAATAGAAAAAAAGAAAAATGAAGAAAAAAAGAAAAATGAAGAATTAAAAGTAAATATAGATTTTGATGGAATAGAAAATAGAATTATGGCTATTCCTACAGAAGAGGGATTATTTAGAAATATAGGATTTGTCAATAATAAATTGTTCTATAGTGTCCGCCCAGATGAAGGTTCTTTTGGTGATATCCCTTGGTATGATTTTAGTTCTTCTGATAGCTCAACTATATTATTCTATGATTTTGATTTAAATGAAGAGAAGGTATTTATGAGTAACGTTTCCTCATTTTCAATTTATCCTAAACTTGAACGTATATTAGTTAAATCAAAAGATGGAATGCGGCTATTAGATGCAAATACGATTCCAACTAAAGAGATAATCAGTAAATCAGAATATAGTTTATTATCTGGTAAAATTGATTTTAATAGAGCAAGAGTCTCAATAGACCCAATAAGTGAGTGGAAACAAATGTATTCTGAAGCATGGAGATTGCAGAGAGATTTTTTCTGGGTAAAAAATATGTCCGGGATAAATTGGAAAAAAATACATGAGAGATATTATAAACTTATTGATAGAATTCACTCTCGAACTGAATTTTCAGATTTAGTGTGGGAAATGCAGGGAGAACTAGGAACTTCTCATTGCTATGAATTTGGGGGTGATTATAAACCCAAAAGAAATTATCAAATTGGTTTATTGGGTGCAGACCTAGAATACGATGCAGATGCTAAAGCATATAAAATTATAAAACTAATTAAAGGTGATGTATGGTCTGGGTATATAACATCACCATTGTTAAGACCCGGACTTAATGTAGAGGAAGGAATGTTTATTAAAGCTATAGCAGGAAATAAATTAAGTAAAACGGTTGCTCCTAATAAACTTCTAGTGAATCAGGTTAATAAAGATATAGAAATAAAAGTATCTGATACTAATGGTAAAAATGAAAGAGATATTACTATAAAAACTATTCCAAATGTGAATTATATGAGATATAGGGATTGGGTTGAAAAGAACAGAGATTATGTTCACAAAAAAACAAAAAATAAGGTTGGCTATGTTCATATACCAGACATGAGCCCCTGGGGGTACTCTGAATTCCATAGATATTGGCTGTCTGAATTGCAGTATGATGCTCTTGTTGTTGATGTTCGATTTAATGGAGGTGGTCATGTCTCACAACTTATATTAGAGAAACTTGCTAGAAAAAGAATTGGTTATGACCTCACTAGATGGATGGGGGTAGAATCATTCCCAGAAGGTTCTATCGCAGGACCAATGATAGCAATAACAAATGAATATGCAGGATCTGATGGAGATATTTTTAGTCATTCATTTAAACTGATGAATTTAGGAAAATTGATAGGCAAAAGAACCTGGGGAGGGGTCATCGGTATATGGCCAAGAAATCTACTTGTTGATGGGACTATCACAACACAACCAGAATTTTCATTTTGGTTTAAGGATGTTGAATGGGGAGTTGAAAACTATGGTACAGATGTTGATATTGAGGTAGATATCACACCAAAAGACTATGCTAAGGGTATTGATACTCAACTTGACCGAGGAATAAAAGAAATATTAAGTGAATTAAAGAAGCATCCTATTGTTAAACCCAAATTTGATAATAAACCAAATTTAAGTTGATAGATTTTAAATTTAATTAATCTAGAATTAAATTAACTAGACTTAATATATCAAGGATATTAACTATTTCATCCTGATTTAAGTCTGCAGCTAAATATTGACATTCACTAGAATCCATTAGATTTAATGCTATATTAATCATAAGAGTTATATCTAATACATTAAGTTGATTATCTTGATTTAAGTCTCCAGAATTCCAACCTGAACAAGAATCTTCATAAATAGATAGAGATATCGGAATGACTATATTGGCATTTTCATAGTCATTTGTTTTTACAGTAAGATCATAAAAATACTGTCCTACAGCTAAATCATAAGAATAAATATTTAAGACAATCTCAGAAGCCTCCGATGGTGCAACAACCCCCTCTAATGGAGAAACTTCTATCCATGATGGCATTTTATAAATTAATATAGAATATTCATCTTGAGGTAAAGAATAGTTATAGCTGACCAGTGTCCCTTCGACTCCATTAGCATCTTGAATTCCAATGGTAGCAGAATTTGTTAATCCCTGCATACTTCTATAATTCAATTTAATTTCTCCAGATGGATATAGTACAATTTGGAAGTCGTATATACTTCCTTCAAAGTTAGTGGGCCAATGCTGCACATCATTAAACCAAATTACAGCTCTATCT
>CAZWKO010000212.1:0-2472 GCA_964634925.1 uncultured Vicinamibacteraceae bacterium | reverse complement strand
GAATTTACATGATAATAGATATATCCTTCACCTGAACCTCCACTATTTACAGGATTTAAATCATCCCAAAATCCAAAAATTGCTGGTCTCGGGGCACTAATACTAGGAACAGAAGTATTATCCCATGCAGTATTATCATCACCAAAGCCAACCCACCCATTTGGATTAACTATTAAAGATGAATAAAAAGAATTATAAAAAGGAAAGTTAAATTCTAATTGAACATTTTGATCTGAAGAATAATCATTATGACTAAATACTAATTGAGTAGACTCAGAGGAAATATCAATCCACTCATAATCTAAATTCTCATCATTAGAACTTTTCCATGAATATCCTTCAGAATCAATACTATACTCTAAATCTGTTTCTCCAATATTCGCAATAACAAAGGTCTCTTGTGTAGAAGATTGAGTAGATAATTCAAAATTAATTAATTCAACATCTATATATGCTTCTGGATTATACAGTAAGTTGAATAATGAATTATATGCATTAACTCGACCATAGCCAGTTTCAGTATCAAACCCTACTCCCCCTAAATCATCTGAACTTTGTTGCATAATCAATCTCACATCGTAAGCAGAAATATTATTTGATTCGGATTTAATTAGACCTGCAATACCAGCAGCATGAGGACATGCCGAAGATGTCCCATTAAATGTAGAGGTATATCCTCCGCTCATTGTTGTTGTATGAATTCTTACTCCTGGAGCTAGAAAGTCAAGTCCAGAACCATAATTGCTTCCCCAATAATATTCTCCATCACACGATGAAAAGTTTTTTCTTTCATTGCAAGGTGATAGAGCTCCTACTGATATTGAGTTTGTATATGCAGATGGATAGCTTACAGATCCAGAGTTATCATTCCCACTAGCAGAAATAACTACAGTTCCATTATCTGTTGCATAATTAATGGCACTCTCTGTATAACTAACATAACCCCCACCTCCTAAGCTCATACTTATAACACTAGCCCCATTATCAGTAGCCCACTGAATTCCATTTGATATTCCTGTATCATCACCATATCCACCACTATCTAAAACTTTTACTGGCATAATTAAACAATCCCAACATACACCAGCTATTCCATTTGAATTATTTCCCTCTGCCGCTGCAATTCCGGCACAGGATGTTCCATGTCCTTGATCATCATTTGCATTATTATTATTACTTATAAAATTATAGCCTTCAACCATTCTCCCTGAAAACTCAGCATGATTTGATACTCCTGTATCTAGAATTGCAATAATTGAATTTTCATTTCCCGTAGATATATCCCACGCATCATTTGTATCAGTATCACAATCAATTGTCCCAACATACGAACCACTGTAGCTAACTGCTTGGCTGAGGTTCTCATGTGCCCATTGCTCTGGATAATATTGATCATTAGGAGTTAAGAACATCTCTTTTATGTAGTTTGGTTCAATTAATTCAATTAAAGGAAGCTTGGATAGATTATTTTCTACTTCTATGAAATTAATTCTATTTTTAAAATTAATTTTATAGTATTGATGAAGTTCGAATTTATAATGTGATGACCCGAATGAATCATAATGAATAAATAAAGGCGTAATATCAATTACACCCATTTTTATCAAAGAGTTACTTAAATATGATTGATCATCAATTTTTATTGGGTTTTCCAAACCAAGTAGGGGTGCGATATCTTTTTTTATTTTTATAACTATAGTTTGAGAATCTATTTTATACCCATTATAATTAATCCATTCTTGTGTAAAAGAAAATGTTATAATAATAAAAAAAACTAATCTATTTAGCATGTCTTTCTCCTGGATGATATGAGTCTTCTAAATTCTTCATGATTTCTTCTTTTGAAAACCAAACATTTTTTAGTTGGCGATTTGCAAATAAAAGTGATTGATCTGAATAGTGGGGTGAATTTTTCTTAGTAGTTGCTGTTCCATACTGATGCACACTCTGAGATGATACATTCCCATTTTTATCCCAAGATACAAACAGTATATACGAGTCTCCTGCAAAAGCCTCTAATTCTCCATTATTTTTCAAGTCTCCATAAATAGAATGCATAATATCTGGACCACCACCAAGTCCAAAATTATTATTACCTCTGATCATTCGATTTACATTATCCCAAGAAACATCTATTTCTCCATACTTCTTTTTTAATAGTTCAGCTGCATCAATAAAATGTTCTACAAGTCTGCTTTCAGAAATTTTCTCATAGTAATCTTTCAAATAAGGTTTAGTTGATAAAATTGCAAGTGCAGCACCCTTATTATCAGGGTTCGTGTTGAGGTCCCAATCTTTTAATACTTCAACAGCTTCATTGATGGTAGGATCCTCTAATGGTAAATTAGCATCTAAAATTTCATATACATATTGCGCTATTGCCGAATTTTCTGAGTATTTCATATCATATTTGTATTTAAAGATATCCTCTTTAGAAATAACTTTATCTGCGCCAAACATTTCTAAAGACCG
>CAZWKO010000211.1:0-5216 GCA_964634925.1 uncultured Vicinamibacteraceae bacterium | reverse complement strand
AGTGTGAACGAGGTGCGCACTAATCTGGGGCGGCTCCTTGCGAGCGAATCTGGCGTTGAGGCCGATGCGGTGGTTCCAATTCCGGATTCAGGGTTGTGCGCGGCGCTGGGGTATGCGGAGAACAGCGGTGTGCCGCTAAAAATGGGATTGATCCGAAATCATTATGTCGGACGGACATTTATACAGCCTCACCAGTCGGTGCGAGGACTGAAAGTAAAGGTTAAATTAAATACCGTTCGGAGCATTCTCGAGGGCAAACGAATAATACTTGTTGATGACTCTATCGTTCGTGGTACGACAAGTAAGAAAATCGTTTCCATGATCAAGGCAGCTGGTGCACGTGAAGTTCACATGCGAATCAGTTGTCCACCGACCGTGTCTCCCTGCTACTACGGCATTGATACGCCACACCGTGATGAATTGATTGCGGCCAAGTACAGTGTTGAGGAGATTCGTGACTATATGGATGCCGACACTCTCGCGTATCTCAGTATGGATGGTTTGCAGCAGGCAGTTGGCGAGACCCATCCGAACTACTGCACTGCCTGCTACACCAAGAATTATCCGGTTGAACCGCCCCATGACACCGAGGCCTATCGGCAAATGGTGCTCAAGATGGCAACCAGTGTCGAGGCAGCGGGCGACTCGTGATTCGCGTTTGCCACGCGGTAGTCATTGCTGCGGGTGCGTTGTCATCAGTATCAGTGGGTGTGCTTGGTGAGCAACCGGTTCCTGTTGACAGGAGCGCTGAGATTAACACGGCAATTTCTTCACTCGGTAATTTTGATTTTTTGGTGCGGGCAGATGCTTCTCGTGTCCTGCGCCGAATGGAGGCTGCCTCTGCTGTTCCAGCATTGGTCTGGGCCGCGCAGTTGCACGAGGATAGCTATGTACAGTTTCGAGCAGCAGTTCTCCTAGCGGGCTTTGGTGGGCCACCCGCTAGAGAATTTTTTGAAGCAGCCCTAGACTCTCCAAATGATCGTGTCCGGACGGCCGCGTACGACTACTTTGAACATGCACCGGACGTTGGTCTTGCGCCAAAATTATTGACGGCGTTGGACTTCGAGACATCGGAGTTCGTGCGGCCAGCGCTGGTTCGATCACTTGCAGCGCACGATGACGATACTTCGGTTCGTGAACGCTTACTGAAAGATATTGATCGTGGAGAGGTTTATTTTCGTGGCGCAGTAATCGAGGCGCTTGGGGATTATCGAGCCCTGTATGCGCTGGATCGGCTGCTAGAGATTGGGTCTGAAGAAGGCCCTCTTCGTGACGATGCTTTATTGGCGCTCGGTAAGATCGGTGACAAGCGAGCGCTACAGGTGGTCGTTAAGGCTCAAAGAGAAGCAGTGGTCGATGCGGGAAATTCCAGGATGCTTCCAATCGTGTCAGCGGCCGCGTGTCTTCTCGGTACTGACTACGAGAATCAGATTCAGTATGTTGTTGAGGCTTTGCGCTATGGACTGAACGCCGATAGTGATGATCTGTCGTTACTACGTTCGGCGTCGACGGCAGCAGCGGCTGTGTCAATGGCGGGGCGTCGAGGCTCAGACACCGCGCTCCGTGCCTTAATCGATGTGGGAGTCGAAGCTACTGATCCGGTTCGAGCTCCGATTGCGCTGGCCGTTGGCACGGTTGCGCTCAGGACTCCCGTGACAATGATTTCGGCACTTGCGAATCGGAATGATCTCCGATCATCACTGCTGTTGGTGCGTGACGCTTTCGATATGCTTGATGAGGACATGGCAGAGGAACGATTTTACGTTCTCATGCGCACTAACTTTTGGGATGAAACAGAAAACCCTGTAACGAGGTCTGTGGCAGAGGCTGCAATGGAAATACTCGAGTTCTAGAGATAAATCATCTATGGATTACAAGAGTTCTGGCGTAGATATTGATGCCGGTACAGAAGTTGTAGAACGAGTTAAGCGACTCGCGAAAAGCACTTTCACAGACGGTGTATTGAGTGATATCGGTGCTTTTGGTGGATTATTCCGTCCGGAACTTGGGGGTATGAAAGAGCCAGTACTGGTCGCAAGTGCAGATGGCGTTGGTACAAAACTCAAAGTGGCGTTTGAAGCAGGGAAACATAAGACCGTAGGGCTTGATTTGGTGAATCATTGCGTTAACGACATTCTTGTGCAGGGAGCACGACCAATATTTTTTTTGGACTACCTTGCCACCGGTCGATTGTCTCCGCAGGTGTCTTCTGAAGTCGTAGAGGGTATTGCGAGAGGATGCAGGGAAAATGGCTGTGCGTTGCTTGGCGGAGAAACGGCGGAGATGCCAGGGTTTTATCAGGACGGCGAGTATGACCTTGCGGGTTTCATTGTCGGGCTTGTGGACCGCGCGCGTATCATTGACGGTCATACCATCGCGCCAGGTGATGTGTTGATTGGTCTTCCTTCGACCGGGCTTCACACAAATGGTTATTCGCTAGCACGCCGGGTTTTACTTGATGAGCTGGGGCTAGGGCTAGACGAAGAAGTCAGTGAATGGGGATGCTCGGTCGGAGAAGAGTTGCTTCGGCCGCACTGCTCTTATCAGGCTGCAGTTCGACCGACCCTCGAGACCGGCTGTGTGAAGGGAATGGCACATATTACCGGTGGTGGCTTAACGGACAACGTTCCTCGGATGTTGCCAGAAGGCTGTACCGCTGTCATTGATTCTCGGTCATGGGCAGTGCCTCCGGTATTTGAATTTTTACAAAAACATGGCGCTGTTCCCGCGGGTGATATGTACCGCACATTTAACATGGGTATTGGTTTGGTAATAGTGTGTAGCCGTGCTGACCTAGATAGCGTGCTGACCAAGCTTATTTCGTCTGGAGAGGTTGGAGCCGGTCCGATCGGTGAGATTCGTGAAGGGGAGTCGGTAGTGGAATATGCTGATGTTGAGTTTCAGAAGTCAGCGGAGTAACCACGGTTTAGGACCGCTATGAACCGTAGACTTGGCGTGCTTATCTCTGGTCGCGGTAGCAACCTCCAATCGATTATTGATGCCATTGATAATCGAAAACTTGAGGCCGAGATCGCCGTTGTTATTTCCAATAAGCCGGGTGCTCACGGTTTAGCCCGAGCACGCCAGGCGGGAATAGAAACGGTTGTGCTTGTGCACCAGGACTACCCGTCTAGAGAGCTATTTGACCTTGCGGTTGTTGATGAACTTCGGGCCCGGGATGTGGGACTTGTTTGTTTGGCTGGTTTTATGCGTTTGTTGAGCCCTGCATTTATCTCAGCGTTTCCCAACGCTATTCTCAATATTCACCCTTCATTACTGCCGGCGTTTGTTGGGCTGGATGCCCAAGGGCAAGCTTGGCGCTATGGAGCCAAAATTGCCGGCGCTACGGTGCATATCGTAACGGCAGAACTAGACAGTGGACCGATTGTCTGCCAAGCCGCGGTCCCAATTAATGAAGCTGATACGGCTGAAATGGTTGCCTCGCGCATATTGACTGAGGAGCATCGTATTTATCCTGAAGCAATCAAAACGATGCTAACTGGTCGGTGGCGGATTGAGGGGCGACGTTTTATTTCCTAATGTGGCCTGGGCTTTTTCTGAGTCGCCGGTCCGTTCGGTTTAGTGTGGGAATAGTCTTTCGTCGTGTCCGCGCGGCGGAGGTATTATGGCGTGCGCCAGAATGATGACAAGTATGACGATAGACGAACAGCTTACATATCTGACAAAGGGTTGCGTAGATGTCGTTCGTGAGACGGACCTTCGCAAACGACTTGAGCAATCAGTTGAGTCGGGCGAACCGTTGACTGTGAAGGTTGGGTTTGATCCTACGGCGCCTGACCTACATTTAGGGCATACGGTGCTTATTCGGAAGATGAAGCATTTTCAAGAATTAGGCCACCGAGTGATTTTTTTGATCGGTGATTTTACGGGTCTTATCGGCGACCCGACTGGGCGATCAAAAACTCGACCAGCATTGAGCCCTGCAGAAATTGAGGAGAATGCGGAGACATACAAAAAACAAGTATTTAAGCTGCTCGATCCAGGCAAAACGGTTGTTGACTTTAATAGCAGTTGGTTGAGCGGTCTTGGGAGTGACGGTTGGGTTCGTCTTGCGGCGCGTTACAACGTAGCGCAAATGCTTGAGCGGCGCGATTTTCGGAAACGCTATGAAGCTGGTCAGCCGATTGCCATTCATGAGTTTCTGTATCCATTAGCCCAGGCGTATGACTCTGTGTATTTACATGCCGATGTTGAACTTGGTGGAACCGACCAGTTGTTTAATTTAAATGTCGGGCGAGACATCATGCCTTCCTACGAAGTGCGACCACAAATCGTTTTAACCACACCTTTGTTGGTCGGGCTCGATGGAACAGAGAAGATGTCGAAGACTGCCGGTAACTATGTTGGTATTAATGAGTCGCCCGGAGAGATGTTTGGCAAGTTAATGTCAGTTTCTGATGATCTGATGTGGGATTACTACGAGTTACTCACGGATCTTTCGCTGGCGGACATTAATACGTTGAAGCAGGGCGTTGCGTCGGGGGTGACCCATCCAAAGCAGGCGAAGGTCGATTTAGCGATGCACATTGTGGGCGATTTCCATTCAGTTCGGGAGGCCCAGGGAGCAGCTGAAGAGTTTGAGCGCCGGTTTGCTCGGAAGGAAGTTCCTGAGGTTGTAGAAGAGTGGACGGGCCTTGTGCCGGAAGAAGGACAGCGTTTGACGGCGCTTATGGTTGCCGCAGGAATGGCGAAGTCTGGCAGCGCTGCTACAAGGGTACTTTCTCAGGGTGGTGTCAAGATTGACGGTGTGCGTGTCGAGGATCGGTTTTACACGATAGCCGTGGACGAACCAACATTTGTCCTTCAGGTAGGCAAGAAGGCGCTCCGAATCAAGGTTGTTAGGGACTAATGATTGGTGCTCAGTGAGGGATTGATTTAGCTAAGACAATTGACAGGAGCGCAAGACATCTATAACCTTAGCGGGTTCCCCTAAGGACGGTTATTGCGAGTAGTGTTGTCTTTTAAGGGTTCCGCGGGCAGGAAGACCCCGCTCGTGCCTGGGTTCTTTGAAAACTAGATAGGACATAAGACGTGGAAACACGTCGAGTATCAGCCTGACACTAAATTCGTAATACAACGCAAGAGCCGAATGGCTCTCGTGTTGAACCAGTTTGTCCGAAGGGACCCCTTTGGGGGACCCTGAGGCTAACGTATTCAACTTGAGAGTTTGATCCTGGCTCAGAATCAACGCTGGC
>CAZWKO010000210.1:0-5238 GCA_964634925.1 uncultured Vicinamibacteraceae bacterium | reverse complement strand
TGACCTGTCAGGTCAAACAACTGCGTCAGACGAAGCGTGAGCGCTCGGACCGAGTCGGATACGCCGTCTATGACGATGCTGTCATCGCCGAGCAGCGGGGGTACGATTGGAAGGGTGGGAAGAATTAACGCATCGCTATTCATAAGGGCGTTGTCTACCTCTTTTCGTAAAACGTCCCGGGCATGTTGTGCAAGTAGATAATCTTCTGCTCGAACGTAACGGCCTAGCTCCAAGCGTGCTCGTACACTCGGTGAATACAATTCTGGTTGTTCCGTAAGTGTCAATTGGTGACTCAAGGCCGCCTCTGGCAACTGAGTGTGGAGGTAGACAGCCGAGATTTCAGTTGCGTGCGGTATCTCAACGTCCGTGACCACGCTGCCGTGCGTTTCCAGCGAGCGAACAATGCGATCAAAGATCGTCGCGATCTCCGTGTCCATCCTGTCGAAGAAATACTTACGAGGGATTACGAGATGTGTTTGATCCAGTGTTTTGACGGGTCGCTTCGATTGGTCGGTTGGTGTTTGCCTCAGTAGTTCAAAGAGTAACTGGGCGTCGGCGACTGTACCGGCGAGTGGTCCAGCATGATCGAGTGTTGGAGCGAGCGGGACGACACCACAAAGACTGACTTCTCCGTGTGTGGGTTTGAGACCGACCACACCGCAGGCAGATGCAGGAATGCGGATCGATCCACCTGTATCTGTCCCAATGGATGCGATAGCCATATCGGCGGCAACGGAGACAGCCGACCCACTACTGGACCCACCTGGAATCCGTTGTTTGTCATGCGGATTTCGTGTGAACCCGAACGCCGAGTCGTGCCCGGTAGTGCCAAACGCGAACTCATGAAGATTGCATTTTCCAATGACAATGGCTCCTGCTTGTCGCAGTCGAGTAACTAGCTTGGCATCTGTTGATGCCCTATGGTTGGCACGTACGCGAGACGCCGCGGTTGTGCGGGTGTTTCTGACATCAATAATGTCTTTGACTGAGATCGGAATGCCGTGCAATGGACCAACCTCATGCCCGTGAGCAACCGCTAGATCTGCATTGCGGGCTTGTTCACGGGCATCGTCTGCGAGCACCGTAATAAACGCATTCAAGACGTCGTCTTGTATGTCTATTTGTTCGAGGCACGAGTCAACCAGGTCTAGGACTGAACGTTTTCCGGACCTGATTTGCTCGACGAGCGTTGCGATTGAGAAATCATTCATACAGATTCGTCTGATTTGTTGTTTGCGGGTGTTGCAGGCGGCGGCATGCTCCAGTCGGCCTGACGCAGCAGAATGGTTGCCTGTTCAAGCAGTGTAATTAACGGGTCAAGTTCAGGAATGTTCCGACGAGCGGCGTCCTGACGCACATAGGAGTACCATATTTTCGATGTCATAAACTCAGTTCCTCTTAAATCATTGCATCATCCCAGAAGAGTTCACCCCGGGTAAATCTTTCAGGGTCAAATGCACTGATATCAAGCATGTTCGATGTGCCGGTTGTTAAGAGGTCTGCCATCGCTCGGCCGGTGGCCGGAGCCATCATCAAACCATGACCACTAAATCCACTGGCTATATAAAAGCCAGACTGTTTCGGGTATTCACCGAGGATTGGATTGTGATCTGGCGTCATTGCATAAAGTCCCGCCCAACCTTCGACTAATACTGAGTCGGCCAGCGCTGGTAAACGTGCAATAAGTGCAGGCTGGAACTCCGAGTTCCAGCGCTGCATGTCGCAATCGAAGTTTTCTCCAGGGGGTTCATCGAGCTTCGTGTACGCGACGACGATTCGATCCTGGTCGCCAGGTTGTCTCGGGTCTTCGTGTCGCCAGTGGACACCACTCGGGTCAATCACCATAGGAAAACGATACGACCACGAACATGGCAGCCTGCAACGAAAGAGGTGTTGTCGTACGGGTGTGATCGGTAGATCGATCCCGGCGAGTGCGGCCAGGGGTTTTGTAAACGCCCCGACCGCGCAGACAATCGCCTGTGCCGCTATCGAGGCACCCGTATCGAGTCGAACGCCTCGAACGCGTCCATGCTCTGTGATAAATCCAGTGACAGTGGCTGTTCGATAGGTGGCACCGGCCGTGATGGCCAGATGTCGAAACCCAGAGAGTGCGGCTTTCGAATGAGCGTATCCGTCCTCGGGTCCGAAGAGGCCAAAAACGATATCGTCGAGTTTTAGATCAGGTACATGTGCATGGATTGTTTCAACATTCAGTCGCTCAATCGAAGCGCCTAGTTGTTTTTGTAGTGTGTATCGTTGTTCGAAACGTTTTGCCATGGCGGCGTTTACAAGGAAGAGGTATCCGCGTTGTTGAAAGTTGACACGTATATCGGTCTTTGAGGCTGCGAGTTTGTCGTCGAAACCCTTATAGAAATCGATGCTGTGCTGTGCGAAGCGTATATTTGCGGCGGAGCTGAATTGTTGGCGAATGCCGCCCATGGCTAGATAGGATGACGCACGGTGATAACTGGGATCTCGCTCGATGACCGTTACGGCGGGTGCCGGATGGTGTCGGGAACAAAGGTGATAAGCGATACTTGATCCGACGAGGCCGCCACCAATAATCACAATGTGATCAGTTGTCATGGGTTCTTATAGCGGCGCAAGCGTTCCTGTAAAGTGTACTCAGCCTCTTGGTGTTGTGATGCCACGAGGAGGAAGACGTGGCTCCGCACCCTTTTCCAGATATTGCTTCAGTGCGACAAGCGAGTCTTTCCACCCGGCTTCGATGAGCTTGTTGTATCGCTTCCAACGAGCGCTATCATCGGCGCCACGTTGTCGAATGCGAAGCCGTGTTCCGGCACCCTCGACCTGACAGGTTACCTCAAGTGCCATGGGTCCGATGGGGTCGCTAGCAGGGGGGAGCCAGTACGCATCGGCTAGAAAAAATTCCCGGCCGTGACGGAATTCCATCACAGTTCCGTAAAAAACTCCGCCAAGTGTTCCGAGTAACTCATCCTGAAATGGTGTCGTGTCCCATTCCACTGCATAAATACCCAGTGGGCGTGGGGCGGTGACTGATCGTGTGACATTCCACCAGGCTGCGAGCGCACCGCTATCGAAAAAAGCAGAAAGAACCTGAGTAGGCGCTGCGGTAATAGAAATCGCGTGATCGAAATGGAGACCGTCCGATTCAGACATAGCTAATGCGGAATAATCGGATCGTATCACCGCGGTGGTTACGGTAGGTTAATACAGTAAATATTGCTGCCGAAGCACCTTGAATGACTCGATCGCGTCGGTCCAGTCCTCCGCGATATCTATAGCATCTCTGTCGAGGTCAATTTGTTGCCGAAGGGTATCCGAACCGGCCAGAATGTCGATCGGCATTTTTGTTAATTCGTACTCGTATGGAGGTGTCCGCCACGCAAACTGTGAACCGGAAAGTCGGCGAAAGGCTTGGATGACGGCGACACCGGTTACCACAGGCCTGAATGTTCGGCGGTCTGTCACATGTAATTGACATCCACCACAGGTTTTCCCAACATGTTTTTGAAAGGTTGGTTCAAACGTGGTTGATCGGAAACGCACTCCTGGCAGGTCGAGAGCATTGAGATCCAGGGCGAGTGCATTTGGGTTAACTCCGGGGGCACCGATCAGCTCAAATGGACGCGTTGTTCCACGGCCCTCGGACAGGGTGGTGCCTTCGACGAGTACCGTGCCTGGATAGACGACAGTACTGTCGACCGTAGGCAAGTTTGGTGACGGATAGATCCACGGAATATCGTGTTCACTGGCATAGAGATCGCGGGACCATCCAGCGAGAGGGGACACGGTGAGTTGTGCGCCAATCTCAAAATGCTCGTTAAATAATCGTGCAAGTTCACCGATTGTTAAACCATGACGGAGTGGAATCGAGAACTGCCCAACAAAGGAAGAGAAGTCCTGCTCCAGGACAGGTCCTTCGACAACCTCACCGCCAATCGGATTGGGGCGGTCGCAGACAATCACGCGAATGTTATGACGTGCGGCAGCCCTCAGGCAGTTCGCCATCGTGTAGGCATATGTATACACGCGAGTGCCGACGTCTTGAAGGTCAATGACAAGAAGGTCAATCCCGTCGAACATGGTGTCCGTTGGTTCTCGCGTATCGCTGTAGAGAGAATAAATTGGGATGTCGAATTTTTGATGATATCCATGGTCGGTTTCGATCATGTTGTCTTGGACGTCGGCATAAAACCCATGTTGGGGACCGAACAGTGCGACCAGCCTTGTATCAGGTAGCGCTGAGATTGGGTCCGCGATGTGCTGAAAGCTATGATCGATAGAGGCGGAATTGGCAACAAGACCGACGCGAGCTCCTGCAAGCAAGCCCGAGGTCAGTAGTTGCTCTGAGCCAAGCAAGACCGATATCACGTCGGGATTATAGATTCTTTGTCACTCAGAATTTGATGATCGAGATGCCGCGCTGATAGATAGCAGTGTTTAAACGCAACGAGTGATGGTTTGGCGCAATGTTAGGGCTACAGGCGTCACTTGCGGGTGACTAGTGAGGGGCGAGACAATATGAGCCATGAAGGAGGCACGTGAACGAATCCAACACTGACTTACATCACGATCTCCGCACTGCTGTACGTGAGCTCTGCGGTCGGTTTTCTGATGCTTATTGGCGCGATCTCGATCGCGAAGGTGATTATCCCGAAGAGTTCGTGAAGACGCTCACCGAGGCAGGTTACCTCGCTGCATTAATTCCTGAAGAGTATGGAGGGTCTGGACTGGGTATTAGTGAGGCCTCAATTATTCTTGAGGAAGTCAACCACTCGGGAGGAAATTCCGCAGCGTGTCACGCGCAGATGTACATTATGGGAACGTTGTTACGGCATGGCTCGGACGCTCAGAAGCAAGAGTATCTCCCCAAAATTGCCAGCGGAGAGTTGAGGCTTCAAGCATTCGGCGTGACAGAACCGACAACGGGTACTGATACCACGCAACTAAAAACGATGGCGGTTCGTGATGGTGAGCGCTATATCGTCAATGGTCAGAAAGTGTGGATCTCGCGGGCTGAGTATTCCGATTTAATGTTGTTAATTGCACGGACTACGCCACTAGAAGAAGTGAAGAAGAAGACAGAAGGGTTATCCGTTTTTTTGGTTGATCTTCGTACGGCTGTGGGAAACGGATTAACGATTCGTCCGCTTCGAACCATGATGAACCATGCGACAACCGAGGTCTTTTTTGACAATCTCGCGGTGCCCGTTGCAAGTCGTGTGGGAGAGGAAGGACGCGGTTTTCGATATC
>CAZWKO010000209.1:0-5275 GCA_964634925.1 uncultured Vicinamibacteraceae bacterium | reverse complement strand
ACCGTTTTGCGTGTTGTTTCTAAAGAAAGTTCCTCTCTTGCCGCGACAAGAAAATTCCTACGGTCCCGATCAAGCTGAAATGCAATGAGGTCATTGCCTAGAAGGCCAGAAATTAGATCCCGGCGCCATGGACACATACGCAACCTATCTGGACTGGGCCACGGTATATGCCAAAAAAGTGCTGTTTTAAGCCCTGGCTGTAACTTTCGTAGTTTGGCTGCCACGAGCGCTAAGTGATAGTCCTGAATAAAAACTGGCGCCGACAATTCAGGGAGTTCCGTTTCAATAACCTCCGCAAATCTCGTATTGACGAGCTGATAACTTTCCCAGTCATGAGTACGGAAGACTGGACGAACATGCGCCTCATGACAAAGTGGCCAGAGGCCTTCGTTTGCAAAACCATCGTAGTAGCTTGCCGATTCTTTATCGGTTAACCACAAACGACGCAATGTATAGGTAGGCCTGTCTGGTGGAACAAGCACACGATCGTCCGCATCAACGACTTCACGGTCAGCATCGCCAGCACCATGTGCAATCCACACTCCGCCACGATCGCGCATAAGTGCATCGAGGGCAACTGCGACCCCACCCGTAGTCGGTGACCACTGGACTTTATGTTCTCGGTCGTAGGTATGCTGATACGGCTCTCGGTTAGAAACGACGACCAATGGTCGGCGAGGTCTGTTCGTCTCGACTGATGGAGTTGAAGACATCAATGAGGTCACAACCGAATGACTGTTCCCCGCAAGACACTCTACAGTGTTGAAAGAATGTCAGTTGATGTAAAGACTAGACATCAAAAGACAATCCGCAACCACACTCGCTCTTGGCATTTGGATTACGAAATATCAAAGACTGCCCCAACATCTCTGTATCGCAATCTAAAACAGTTCCTTGCAAATATTGATAACTCTTTTTATCCACAAAAATTTTCATATCGTTATCAACATCAAATACTTCATCGTCTGGTCGTGGAGTAGTCTCCCACTTAAAAACATAGCTATATCCAGAACAGCCGCCTGCTTTAACCCCAACGCGCAGGCCACCACCCACACCTTCAGTTACCATTGCCTCGCGAATCCGCTTTGCAGCGGCGTCAGTAACTTCAATCATCGTTTCAACAATCAGTGTATCCCATTGAGCGACAAATCTGCTTGGGACGGCTATCTAGATGCGGAGGGAGACATCTCTCTCAATCGATTAACTATACTGACCACCTTACCAATAACATAGTCCACCTGTGCCTCAGAAGTAGAACGTCCCAACCCAAAACGAATTGACGCCAGGGCTCGTTCCTCCGACACACCAATGGCATGTAATACATGTGAAGGCTTTGGGTTCGCAGATGCACATGCTGCGCCAGATGAAACTGCTATATCACCCAATGCTAGTAATAAAGATTCACCTTCAAGACAGTCAAAGCTTACGTTGAGGCTGTGAGGTAGGCGATATTGCATGGAACCATTGACGGTAACACCAGATAAGTTTTCAGTTAGACCCCCTAAAAGGCGGTCTCTCAAGTGAGAAACCCGACGGGACTCACTAGTCATTTCCTCCCGACAAATTTCTGCTGCAGCACCAAAGCCCACGACACCTGGCACATTGACTGTGCCCGGACGCAATCCATTTTCGTGTCCGCCACCGTCAAACAGTGCCTTTAATTTTAGCCTTGGACGACGACGGCGCATATAAAGAGCCCCTGTCCCTTTTGGGCCGTACATTTTATGAGCTGTTATTGACATTAGGTCCACACCAAGTGACTCGGTATCAATTGGCACCTTGCCTACAGCTTGTGCGGCATCGCTATGAAGAATGATTCCACGCGGTGCTGTGATCTTTCCTAATTCGTAAAGTGGCTGTAAAACACCAATCTCATTATTTGCCATCATTACAGATACAAATCGTGTGTGCTCTCTAAGCGCTGCTTGAAATGTATCAAGGTCAATCACTCCATCACTGCGTGGCTCGAGGTATGTGACCTCAATCCCTTCACGCTCAAGCTCACGACATGGATCTAACACGGCCTCATGTTCAGTCGACATCGTAACTAAGTGCAACGGGCGTTCTAGGCAACCTCTTACGAAGCCTTTAATCGCTAGGTTATTTGATTCGGTCGCACCACTTGTAAAATAGATCTCACGAGGATCTGCACCGATAAGTTCGGCGACTTGGCATCTAGCTTCAACAACGGCATCACGGGCTTTCCAGCCAAAAGAATGATTTCGACTCGACGCGTTACCAAAATCCTGATTGAAAAACGGCAACATTCGATCTAACACCCGGCCGTCAGTTGGCGTTGTAGCATGGTGATCCATATATATGGCAGGGTCACTTTTCATAATCGATCAGTGTTCTAACAATTAAGAAGCAGCGCCCACGGTCCTGTACGTTATCAGTCGACGCTGCTTACAGGAGTGATGGCCGTGTCGGAAGGCCGTTTGGCCACAGATAGAGGCAACGGTTCTCGAGCGTTATCTGTGTCTGATCTTTTTGGCCCCTCAGAAACGAGTTCATCTACAGTAAAAGACGACAGAGACTGCAAAATCATATCTTTCAATCGCCAAAGGGGATCACGCACATTACACTTCGCATATTGGTCACACGTTTCATCTTCATCAGAACACGCTGTCACTAGAAATGGGCCATCTATGGCCTGGATGATGTCAGCGACGGAGATCTGACGAGCCGAACGAGATAAGCAATACCCCCCACGTGTTCCGTGGTGCGACGCAATAACACCCATCTTTGCCAAACGCTGCAATACCTTCGCCATTAACTCAGGTGGAATATCGTATCGATTAGCGATCTCACGTGCACTAGACGACGCACTCCCCGGCCGAGAGGCAAGATCCTTAATAGCGATAAGAGCGTAGTCAGCCTTCTTTGAAAAACGCAGCATTATGCACCGTCAGAAATGTACAACGTAGCCAGTATTGTATTCCTCCATCACAAGTAGGACAAAAACGTTTTTGGGCCAAAACCTGTCTTATTAACAGTTTTAACACTATAAAAACCCTCAGTATTTTGGCAGTGATGGATCTACGACATCAATCCAGCGAAGGATCCCACCGGCGAGATTCTTTGCTTTCTTAAAACCGGCAGCACGCAAAATTTTCACCGCTTTTGCACTACGAACCCCCGACTTACAGTGAACGACCATGTCTTCATGGTCGCCAAGTTCGTTAATTCTGTTCGGTAGCTCCCCAAGCGGTATGAGTAGTGAACCAGGTATGGAACAAATCTGATACTCCTGTTGCTCGCGAACATCCAAAACGAGAACCCCTTCATTGTTATCAATACAAACCTTTAGCTCCTCAACGGTCACGTCATCATCAGACGCAGAATCGTCCGACACTTGAAGGTCAGGGGTGATACCACAAAACTGCTCGTAATCAATCAATTGGGTCACTGTAGGACTATCGCCACACACCGGACAATCCGGATCGCGACGTAACTTGAGTTCCCGAAACTTCATACTGAGCGCATCGTAAATCATGAAACGATTGATGAGCGGCTCACCCACACCAATAATTAATTTGACCGTTTCCGTGGCCTGAATAGTGCCGACAACGCCTGGTAAAATTCCAAGCACTCCACCCTCGGCACAACTCGGCACCAACCCCGGCGGGGGTGGCTCAGGATACAAGCAGCGGTAACACGGTCCCTGCTCGGTTGCAAAAACCGATGCCTGACCTTCAAATCGAAAGATGCTACCGAACACATTCGGTTTACGCAGTAACACGCACGCATCGTTCACCAAATACCGTGTTGGGAAATTATCGGTGCCATCGACAACAATGTCGTAATCACCAAGCACATCAAATGCATTCGAGGAGGAGAGTGCCATCTCGTGCATGTCGATCGTAACCTCAGGATTAATCGCAACAAGTGTGTCCCTAGCAGATTCAAGCTTGGACCGACCTACATCTGGCGTCCCATGAATAACCTGCCTCTGGAGGTTGCTGTAGTCAACGACATCAAAATCAACCAGGCCAAGTCTCCCAACACCAGCAGCGGCCAAGTACATCGCCACAGGAGACCCGAGACCTCCGGCTCCAATACAAAGCACGCTAGCAGCCTTTAGCTTCAGCTGCCCGTCCATGCCGACTTCCGGCATAATTAAATGCCGACTGTAACGTTCGACCTCTTGATTGCTAAGCGATAGCAGGGCTTCTGTCGTCACAAACATCCCCCACCTGCAACCGACGGAACGATACTGATCGTATCCTCCGATGTCACCGGCGTCTTTTCCTTTTCAAGGTATCGAATGTCATCGTCATTAAGATAAATATTCACGAAGCTTCTCAGCTTACCGTCTTCACTGTAGAGATGCTTTCGTAATTCCGTGTACTCATTGGTCATATTGGCAAGAAGCTCTCCGACCGTAGAGCCTTCTGCTTCAACCGTATCTTGATTATTTGTATAGACGCGTAGTGGCGTCGGGATAAGTATCTGGATTGCCATATCTTTTGCCTAATCTATCCTGTCCTTATAATTTCAAAATCTCATGTCACAGCAACCGTCTGTTCGTCAAAAGCCGACCGATCTTCACGCAAGCACCATGAAGTCATCCTACCAGGTTCGCCATTCTGCACAGCCAAGATGACATACGAAAACGTCGGCCAAGCCTGGTCTAGATCAGTCTGTGACGGACGTGCTGGATGGTCAGGATGGGAATGGTAAAACCCAATCAACTCTCCCCCCATCTCAGCAGCTCGTTTTTCAGCCACTTGGTACTCAACCGGCCCAACCAGAAAATGCCGACGAGCCTCCTCTCCCACTAAATTCTGAAGTCGCATAGCCTCAACTACATAACCGCCACGGCCTATTAACGCGCCACAGCACTCTTCAGGATACGAGTCGCGACCATGCCGCCGAATATCTACATCCACATCTGACTGCAACATAAGCATCAGTAGTCCAGACAGTCACTCAGTAACAGTTTTAAATCCCTTCTCACGCCACGCAAGCGTACCACCGTCGATGCTGCGCACATTCCGATAACCAAGTGACTTAAGAAAAAGCAAGCCAGACAGGGACGCATTGCCACGCTGACAAACGCTCAATATCGGCGCATCAAAATTCTCAGGCAATCCCTGGTGGTTTTCTTGCATCTCCGCAAGTGGCATGTTGACAGCACCAGGCAAGTGAGCTTCTGCAAATTGTTCAGGAGGTCTCACGTCCACAACACAACACTTGCCAGTATTCAATTGTGCATGTGCCGAATCGACATCAATCGTAAGCTCTGTATTTCCGCGAACATTCTCCACCATAC
>CAZWKO010000208.1:0-5310 GCA_964634925.1 uncultured Vicinamibacteraceae bacterium | reverse complement strand
AACGGTGCCAGGATTCGCGGTCGCCACCTAACCCTTTTCACCATTCCGAATGGTGAGGATCAAACCCGATTCGGGATTATTGCGACACGGAAGATTGGTGGAGCGGTACGCAGGAATAAGTCCAAAAGAAGAATGAGAGAACTGTTCCGCCGACTTGAGTGCGAGCCGGGGTATGACGTGGTCGCGTTGCTGCGCCCTGGATTTCCCGATGCTGTTTTTTGTGATTTAGAAGAAGATTACCGGGGGGCCTTGTTGCGACATGACCGAGTTCACCAGAAACGCAGTCCGGTTGGAGGTTAAGAAATTTGGATCAGAACCGGGGAAATAGTATCGCGGCGACAGTGTGTTTAGTGGCCATAAAAACGTACCAAACCATTTTTTCTCAATGGTTTACAGGTTGCTGCAGGTTTGTCCCGTCGTGTTCGAATTATGCAAAAGAAGCAGTGCTTGCCCATGGTGCTGTTAAGGGGGCGTGGTTGGCTCTACACCGCCTGTGCCGATGCCACCCACTGTGTCAGGGTGGCCTAGACCAAGTACCGCTACCAAGACGAGACTCAAAAGTATAGGGCAACAGGGCAGCTGCAAAAGGTAGAACGAAATCTATGGATCGAAATGTTCTTGTCGCGTTGGCCTTGTCTTTGCTGGTGTTGGTGCTTTACCAGAACTATCTTGTTCCTCCACCAGCCCCAATAGACACCGAAGGAGTCAGCCGGCCAATAGAAAACACGTCTCCAGGGAGTTCGGAAACCAACAACACGGCCACATCAACAGCTATGACACCGGTTCCACTTACAACAGCGCCAGTTGAAACCACTGATATACAAGGAGATACATCGGGTCTTAATGATGGCGACCTTAGTTCGGTATCGTCCGGTATTACAGCGTTAGTGTCAGCGGAAACAGAGGAAACAACAACTGTTGAAAGTGATGCTGTCCTAGCGACATTTTCGAACCGCGGGGGTGTTCTCACGAGTTGGAAGCTAAAAAATCATACCGAGCAGGCGAGTGATGTGTTGATTGAACTTGTGCCGGTAAATCTGCCCCCCGAACAACCACAACCATTTACGTTGGCGTTTGATGACCCGGAACTGAGCGCGAGGGCAAGGACGGCACTGTTTGAGGCTAGTACAACAGCACTGTCGTTAGGTGATGACCCGGAGGATTTCTCTTTTGTCTACGAAGATTCTTCGGGTTTTCGCATTACTAAACGATATTCCTTTGACCCGAGCGAACATGACTATGTGATGTCTGTGAGCGTGGCCGCCACGCTAAATGGCGAGACACTGCCGTTCGCTGTTCAGTGGGGCCCAGCGCTTGGTGGGGGCGAATCAACAACATCCGGCATGATCGGTTACAGATATGGACCACGCGCAGTTGTTTATGGGCGAGTCGAAACTGATGGTGTCCTTGGTGAGAGTGACATACAGCACCTTGAAGTGTCAGATATTCAGGCTCGTGCGCAATACCACGGACAGCTTCGTTACGCCGGAATTGACAATCACTATTTTCTCGCAGCGGCGATAACGTCGAACCCATCGGTTATAGCTGGTTATCAATCCTTGCCCCTGCCACCGCTTGACCCAGACGGGCCGTCTCGAGAACTCATAACCTTTGAGTTGCGTTGGCCAGATAGTGTTGTCGAGAATCAGCCGTTTTTCCTCGGACCAAAAGATTTCGTTCTGTTGGAGCGCGTTGACCCCACCTTGATTTCAGCAATCGATTTTGGCTGGACCAGTTGGATCGTTGTTCCACTCCACCGTTCATTGACCCAAATTTATGGATATGTCGGGAATTGGGGATGGGCGATCGTCATCTTGACGTTCCTGATTAATGTGATCATCTTTCCACTCCGACACAAAAGCGTTATTTCCATGCGAAAAATGCAGGAAGTTGGCCCGGAGATGAAAGCAATCCAGGCACGATATGAAGGCGTTAAAACCACGGATCCGAAGAAGCAAAAGATGAACCAAGAGATTATGGAACTCTATAAAAAGCGAGGCGTGAATCCCGTGAGTGGCTGCTTCCCCATGCTGCTGACAATGCCCGTGTTGTTTGCGTTTTATAGTTTGTTATCCGTGGCAGTAGAAATTCGCGGTGAACCATTTATTGGATGGATTACTGATCTGACGGTTGCTGACCCGCTGTATATAACACCAATCGCAATGGGGGCTTCTATGGTCGTGCAACAACGAATGACCCCCACACCGAGCCAGGACCCGATGCAGCAAAAGATCATGATGCTCATGCCAATAATGTTTTCTGTCATGTTTCTTTTCGCGGCAAGCGGCCTAGTGCTGTATTGGCTGACAAGTAACTTGCTGACGATCGCTCAGACAGTCATTACCAACCGAGTTATCGGTCCACCGAAAGTACACACGGTCCGTCCGGCAGCTGAACGTAGGGTGAAACAGCGTTCAAAACAAATAAAGGCATAAAAGACAAAACAAAAGATCGATTAGATAATTTTCCAGAATAAGGGGGTAACGGCCCTGATTACCTCCCACATCGGCTAAGGAGAAGCAATGACTGCACAAGGGGATTTAGATGCACGCATGACAAAGTTCTTGACTGACGTTGGTGATGCGATGGGCTTGCAGTTGACGGTCACAACGGAAGCGCTTGATGATGCTACCCGAGTGTCTATTGCTGGAGACAAATGCGATGTTTTTTTGCAGAATAAAGCCGAGGGTTTAGATGCGCTGCAACACCTTGTGAACGCTGCGTTCCGACGGGACCATCCAAGCGGGCGCATTGTTGTTGATTGTCTTGATTACCGTAGAGGTCAGGATAGTGAGTTGAAGGAAACGGCAGTTGTGTTGGCGAACAGAGCTCTGGAAACAGGCGAATCGCAAGAAGTGGGCCCCTTGAATCCATACGCCAGACGGATCGTGCACCTGACTGTTGCAGAAATTGAGGACGTATCGTCTGAAAGTGCCGGGGATGCGTTTATGAAAACAGTAGTAATTTCTGCCGGCGAGTAGATGCGGAAAAACATACTCGTAAAACATAGCAAATAAATAACTTAAACGACAAAGCCATTTATATTCAGTGTTTGCCACCGACGACACCATAGTGGCGATAGCAACGCCCCCAGGTCCGGGAGGGATAGGTGTGGTTCGCGTCAGCGGTCCATTGGCAGTGGGGATAGCACACACTCTGTTGCGTCGTGCAGCACCTCTAGAACCGCGTAGAGCCACTGTTACGGAAGCGGTAGACCCGGATAGTGGCAAAACAATCGATAAAGTTGTCGCGACTTATTTTCCCGGTCCAGGTTCCTACACAGGTGAAGATGTTGTCGAGATCAGCGGGCACGGAACCCCTGTGCTTCTCCGCCAGATAGTTTCTGCGGTCAGTGATGCTGGTGCCCGTTTAGCGGAACCAGGAGAATTCACATTTCGGGCTTACCTGAATGGCCGAATCAACTTGGCGCAGGCAGAAGCAGTTGCCGACCTTGCGGATGCGGTAACACCTAGACAGGCTAGGGCTGCGTTTGACCAGTTAGAAGGAACAATGACGTCGGTTGTGGATAAAATCGATCAGGAACTATTCGATTTAATCTCACTCCTTGAAGCATCACTCGATTTTCCAGAGGAAGGCTATCACTTCGTCGATGAACAAAGCGTTGCCTCTGAAACAACAGCGCTGTCGACCCGGGTATCTCGATTATTAGCCAATGCTGACCAGGGACGACTTTTGCGCGAAGGATGTCAAGTCGCCATTGTTGGCAAACCGAATGTTGGCAAGTCGACTCTTTTTAATGCCCTTTGCGGAGTTCCCAGGGCTATTGTGATGGAGACCGCTGGAACAACCCGAGATCTATTGACTGAAAAAATAGAGCTAGGGGGTATTCCTATAACGCTTGTCGACACGGCAGGGATACGCGAGACACAAGATCCTGTTGAAGCAGAGGGCGTCGATCGTGCACACCGAACAGTCGCTGTCGCCGAAGCAGTAGTTGTGGTACTTGATGGGTCTTGTCCTTTGGAGAAGAAAGATTACAGAATTCTTGAGGATACGAAAGACATGAGAAGGTTGGTCATAGTGAGCAAGCGAGACCTTCCCTCGGCGTGGTCGGTCGATTCTGAGTCTGGAGTAGCAGAAGGAGATCGTATTTTTGAAGCGTGCCTTCTTTCGGACAATCAGACAACCTTAAATGGCATTCGTCATCGGTTGATTTCTGTTCTTGAAAACAATGGCGACAAAGCAAGCAGAGATATCCCAGCTGTGACAAACCTGAGGCATATTACGCTGCTACAAAGAACGCAGATGGCACTAGCAAGGGCGTCTTCTTCAGCAAATTCTGGCGCGACGGAAGAGTTAGTCATCTCGGATTTGCAGGAAGCACGTTCGGCATTGGAAGAAATATCAGGGAAGAGAGCCCCTGATGCAGTTCTAGAACGAATCTTTGAAAGATTCTGCATCGGGAAATGAACGCATGGATAAAAGTTTCGATGTCATCGTCGTTGGAGCAGGGCATGCAGGGGTAGAAGCAGCTTATGCTGCTGCACGTCTTGGGAAGCGCGTGGGCCTTTGCACGTTATCGCTCGGCACGGTCGCCCATATGCCCTGCAATCCGGCAATTGGAGGTACGGCAAAGGGTCATTTGGTCCGTGAAATCGACGCTCTTGGTGGTTTGATGGGTTGTGCAATTGACGCAACCGGTTTGCAATTTAAATTACTTAACCGGAGTCGCGGTCCTGCTGTTTGGTCGCCGCGCGCCCAGGCAGACAAGCGTATTTATAGCGACTGGGTCGCGAAAACACTTAGGAAAGAGACGCGGATAGAGTGGGTGATCGGTCGGGTGGGCAGACTTTTAGTGAAAAATGGTTGTGTCAGAGGTGTTGAATTCGAAGAAGGTTTTAGTGGCGAAGCATCTGGCACAACGCTGTGGGCCAAGTCAGTGGTCGTTACAACGGGCACGTTCCTTAATGGCTTGATTCATGTCGGACAGGAACGAAAACCAGCGGGGCGAGTGGGCGAGCCACCATCTCATGATCTGGCGGAGTCGTTAAAGAGCCTTGGTTTTAGATGGGGTCGGCTTAAGACGGGGACGCCTCCCAGGCTAGATCGTCGGACGATTGATTTTGAACGCTTTGATGAAGCCTTGGGCGATGATTGTCCGGTTCCTTTTTCTTTTATGACCAATTCAATCCAACGGCCCCAGATTGCCTGTCATTCTCTTTATACGACAGATCGTGTTCATGATTTGGTTCGTAAAAACATCAATCGGTCGCCGTTGTACAACGGACAAATTCAAGGAATTGGTCCGAGATACTGTCCCTCTCTTGAAGATAAAGTGATGCGATTTCC
>CAZWKO010000207.1:0-5324 GCA_964634925.1 uncultured Vicinamibacteraceae bacterium | reverse complement strand
CAAAGTCATCAGCGCGGTCACAAGGTAAAACGTCCCGATACCGCTTTCAAGTAAACGATTAGACCGTCGGCGATGCCCAGCCACAGACGCCGCAGCCGCGTATGCGGAGGCGACAAACGCCGCAATGAGTGTGTAGGTTCCGAGTGTGGCCATCAGCTAGACGTTGATAACAGTGCCCACTGTAACAAAGTGTAGTTAGTTACTCGCTCCGTCGGACTGAGTTGCCGAAATATAACCACCGGCGTTGTCTCCACCCACCGACGGCTGCTCTTCATATTTTGACGGACACTTTGCCATGATACCGTCAGGGGCGATATGAAACGTATCACCAACAAGTCGGCCTGTTGCAACGACTTCCGCGTGATTATCAAAAGTATCCGGCACAATACCAGAATAAACGGCATTCACGACATGTAAGTTACTACCAACACCATCCGTGATTTCAAACCGATAATCGAGACTTTTCGGACGCCTCAGCACATTCGCAGCGTAGCCGTGAACCTTAAGTTCCTGTCCGTCCCATGCTGAGGTATCCGCAGTCACTTCCTCAACTTCAAGAAAGTACTGCGTCCCCTCCTGCATCGTGGTCCACATCAGGAACAAAAATGCACCAAAAAACGCAACAGCCGTTAATACGATCCTTACTGCTTTATTCGGCATACATGAACACCCTTATTCGAAAGTATGTCTCCATTAAAGGATATCGCCCTCTAAACAGGCAGTCAACGCGTCAGCGTTACCTAAATATTTCGGTCGAATTTCCTTACAAAACGATCAACTAGGGCCATAGGCAACCCAACGACGTTCGTATAGGAACCATTGACACGTTCAATTAACCGGGACCCCACTCCCTGTGCTGCATAGGCACCAGCCTTATCGTCTGATTCTCCCGTGCTTACATACCAAGCAATCCGCTCACTCGAAAGCTCGACGAATGTCACCTCGGTCGACTCAACCCCGGTAAATACTGTCGACCCACGCATAACTACAACTCCGGTCAGTACAGTGTGCGTTCTCCCCGACAACTTCGTAAGCATTCCGACGGCGTCGGTCCTATCGAGCGGCTTACCAAATACAACATCATTAACTACAACGACGGTATCGGCACCAATGACAATCTGACCCGGATACCGTTGCGCTACCACAGTCGCCTTATCAACAGCCAAGCGAGAAACATACGTACGTGGAGACTCATCACTGAGTTGATCTTCTTCAACATCCGCCGGACTCACCTCGATGTCATACCCGGCATCTCGCAGTAATGTCGACCTGCGAGGCGAACGTGACGCTAACACTATTCCCACCAGGCGATGATACGATCTGAGCATGATCCCCGCACAACAGTGCGCTGACTTTGCGTTATCTGAACTGCTCAAACAACAGCCATTATCAGAAGGAAAAGTTCGGTTTGCGTGGACTGCATCCGTCGGGTCAGCCATCGCACGAGCTACGTCTGTTAAGTTACATCCCGACGGCACCCTTCTAGTTCGTGCTGTTGACGAACACTGGCGACTTGAAACTATCCGATGCGAGCCAACGATTCGCAAACGACTCAAACAATTACTCGGAGCTACCGTCGTCAAAGTGATCGACGTTACAAGATAGGGAGTATCGCACCATGCATGAATCTGTGATCGTGAGCGCTGCACGTTTGCCAACAGGAAAGTTCCTCGGCAGTCTTAGTAGTTTGCCAGCCACAGATCTCGGCAGCCGTGTCATCCGTGAAGCAGTCGCGCGCGCCGGCATCGAGACAAGTGTTATTGACGAATGCATTATGGGCAACGTTGTCTCAGCCGGTCTCGGTCAAGCACCCGCTCGCCAAGCCGCCCTTAAGGGTGGCTTGGGACCAGAAGTCGGAGCCCTAACAATAAACAAAGTCTGCGGTTCAGGCCTTAAAGCTGTCATGCTCGCGGCGCAAGGCATCGCGACAGGAGATATTGATGTCGCCGTCGCTGGTGGCATGGAATCGATGAGCAATTGTCCGTATCTCCTTCCAGACGGCCGGAACGGTCTCCGCATGGGCAATGGCGAACTACTGGACTCCATGATGCACGACGGGTTGTGGTGCGCCGTTGAACATTGGTCGATGGGGTTGGCAGCTGAAGCGGTCGTGGAGCGGTACGACATCTCGCGCCAAGACCAAGACACTTTTGCCGCCAAAAGTCATCAAAAAGCCGCAACCGCCATTCGCGAAAAGGCATTCGCCGAAGAAATACTCCCGGTCGAAATTCCTCAACGAAAAAGCGATCCGATTCACTTGGAACAGGATGAAAGCGTTCGGTTCGATTCGACTGCAGAAGCTTTATCGAAACTGCGACCCGCATTTAAAAAAGACGGCGGAACAGTCACGGCGGGCAACGCACCAGGTGTCAACGACGGAGCTGCGGCACTCGTCGTAATGTCTGCCAAGCGAGCAAAAGAGCTCGGCGTTCAGCCACTCGCTCGAATCGTTGGTCAAGCTGTAAGCGGTCGACCTGCTAAATGGCTACTGATGACCCCAGTCGAATCAGTGCAAAAATTAATGGAGAAAGTCACTTGGAACCTTGAAGATGTTGACCTGTTCGAACTGAATGAAGCATTCTCGGCCCAAGCTCTCGCTGTAATCCAAGAACTTAACCTGGACCCAGCCAAGGTCAATGTGAACGGCGGTGCCGTCGCCCTCGGCCATCCCATCGGAGCAAGTGGGGCACGTATTCTCACAACCTTGCTCTATGCGCTCAAAAATAGAAATCTCACACGTGGCGTCGCGACACTTTGTCTTGGAGGAGGAAACGGTGTCGCCCTAGCCATTGAACGAATCTAATCGCGCGTCCGTAACTCAAGAATTACAGCTTGTTGGTCCGACGGTAGTGCCAGTGAAACCGGACCGTCTGCATTATCAACAGATTCAGCCACCACCTCTCTAAGAACATCTCCAGTGGTCGCATCATAGAACCGTCCGATCATTGTTGTGGGCAAATGCAAGTCAAGTGACGAACTTTCCACAGTGTTCTCCACATATACCAGCACATGTTCTGGATGTTGGAGTCCAAATAATGGCCCGACGTCTTCACTCCCAGCGAGATAACTCTCACGCCCGGGCCGCTCAACATAGGCCACCTCTGACCACTGCACATCTCCCAGCACACCACGAATCGGCATCTCTGGAAAATCGTTTATCCGGTACAAACGATCGGCCCCGTCTTGAGCGACCAGCGTCACATCCGACCGGCCGGCGATTTGAGCCAAACGGCCCTGTATCTGTGGCATCGCGTCTGTGTGCACAATCACATACTGCACTCCTAGTTCCTGCAAACGCGCAACGGACACGAGCGAAGGAAACCACGAAATTACCGCGGCCGTTTGATCGAAGCCTGGGGGACGAGAATTGCCGAAACCATTCACCATCGGTCGCCAATGAGTCGTCGACCCCAACAAATAGCGAGCATTCCTATTGAACTGCCGACCATGATAGACCGGCAAAATTGCGACCGGACCACTCTCCAACTCTCCAAGGGACTGGTAGATTCGCGGGTGCCAATCAAATGTTCTGTATTGCACCCCATGAAGTCCCTCAACGGTCGCGAACACGATAACAGCAACGGAGACCGGCACGACCCATGCGACTGAAATACGACGTCGCAATCGAGCGAAGCCAATACCAGCAAGTACAGCGACCGAAAAAAATGGCAGTATGGCAAAACGGTTTGGCGCACGGAGACTTTGAAACGGAGGAAAAATGTCATAGACCCATCCGTATACCGGCGTAACTGTTCCGAGTGAAAAAACAAAGCCAACTATTCCGATACTGAATAAGGACAAGAGCACACTGCGACGCACGTCTTCACGCCCGCGCCACACAGCAATCAGCGCGAGAACAACAGCAATTGCTCCGGGGAAAAACGAACCTGGTGTCTGTTCGTAGAACCCTTGCGCCCATGTGTGAAAATGCACATAAGTAGCCGACGAAAGATAGACCTGTACCGCTGCCAAAAAGGTTCCAGCACTCGGCAACGGTCGGGCGACCTGCAATTCTCGATATGGTGACAAAATCAACAGGATCAGGACCACCGTAAGGGAACCGACTACCGCTAGACGGAATACGACGCTCAGCCCATGCTTCGTCCACAATTCAGAATACCTAGCAACCAAGGTGGCACCCAGCGCAAAAACGACAAAGACCGCCGTATAGCCGGACGTCAGTGCTGCCCCGAGGACACAGATTCCGACCCACACAGCGTCCCGCATCCGTTGTTTCGTGAGTAAATTGTCAAATGCAAGTAGTGCCAGTGGCAACCAATAAAAATGCTGAGTCTGCAGATGAGGAAGACGTGTCAGCATCGGCGTGCCGAATGCCAGCACCGCACCAGACAACAAACCACTCCAATGGTCGCCGGTCCATCGAAATACCAAGACGTGCATCGCAAGTCCGGTCAACGTCATCCCGAGAAGCAGAAGAACGTTATAGGTCAGTAACGGGGAAACGCCGAGCCAATGAATCGGCATGCCGATGGCACCGGGAACCAACAACGGTTCGGTATAGGCCAACGCCTGTTCGTGAGGAAAGTAAATGTTGGCGTCAAATAGACTCAGTGGATCAGTCCATAGGTGTTCGCCAATCCATGAGACAGCCCACGCGTTCAACCACTCGTCATCATTATGTCGGGATAAATGGTCAAGCCCCGTAATAAGCGGATATGTGTGAATAACGGCAAGAAGAAAAAAGATCGCTATCGCGGAAAGGTGCCGACGGCCTGCGGTTCCCACTGGCAAAGAAATACTCATCCGCTAAACATGTTACAGACGCTTCAGGGTCATTCGACCTTCCAAAACGCGATACCACCAGCCTGTTTTCCGATATCCACAGTCGCAACGCGACGCGCGATCGCTAAATCGTAGACCTCAACGGTCCCTGGGTCACTCCCAACACCTTCGAGCGTCACAAATGCATAGGCCCCATCAGGTGTTACCGTAACACCGTGAGGAATCGTACGACTTGTTTCAACACGTGCACGTTCCCGACCAGTCGCCAAGTCCCAAAACCCAATCGAATTATCACTCTTGTAGGTGGCAACAAGCGTAGACTCATCCGGTGCAACCGCAAGGTTGTACGGCCCGGCTCCCGTTTCAAAGACCCGCTGCACTTGCCAAACATCGAGATCGATTTCAAATACCTTACCAACGTTATTCCCGGTTACATATACCATCCCATCGGTTGTTGGTTCCGTAACCCACGTTGGTTGAACCCCCTCACCAAGTGACAACCGGCGAGACACTTCAAAGCCCAGCGCATCCAGTTCAACTAGGTCGCCCCCCATCATGTTGACTGAATAGTGCCGGGTTTC
>CAZWKO010000206.1:0-5354 GCA_964634925.1 uncultured Vicinamibacteraceae bacterium | reverse complement strand
CGCGACTCTATGCCGAGATAGTTGCTTCTTCGGACTGGAGCGTGTCAGAGGTGTCACCGGCAGAAATTGATCGTCTTAATATTCACAAGGCGTCATTACTAGCGATGCGACAGGCCGTAATGACTCTTCAGTTAATGCCAGATTATGTGATCCTTGATGGATTACATGTCTCAGATCTGCCATTTCCCCAGCAGGCAATTGTCGGTGGTGACCGAAAATGTGCTTCGATTGCGGCGGCGTCTATCGTGGCTAAGGTTACGAGAGACCGACTGATGATTTCGTTGCATGAATCTGATGGCCGATACGGTTTTGATCAACACAAAGGGTATCCCACAAGTAGCCATCTTGCTGCCCTTAAGGCTTGTGGGTATTCGGAGTCGCACCGGCGTAGTTTTAGACCGAAAAAGTTGTTTGATAGGCATGGTCGTAGTAGGTGATTGGTGGCTAATGGACATTCTGCCCGCCATAATCGTCTATGTCGTGTGGTTCTAAAGCGGGGCTTCTTTTTAGTACGAAGTTGCGATTTGTGCCGTGACGCAAACAGGTGGTTTCGGGTTTTCGGAGGCTAGTGTTATCACTCGTGCAATTGTTACCCGTTATCTTTCGACACTTTATTTTGTCGAAGTGGGCCTTCTACTGCTAATCGCGCCATGGACGATGTACTGGGATAGAAATATATTTGTCGAAATGTACCCTATGGTCGAGCCTGTCGTGCTGGCAGTGTCCGTGCGGGGCGCGGTGTCGGGATTGGGCGTCGTGAATTTGTTTGCGGCGATCCTGGAATTCGCCTGCATTATTAAACCTTCTGAGCCGACATGGTGAGCGGCAAGGTATGAATCAGTCAGTCGTCATGCTTGTTACTGGTGGAGAGACCCTTCGTAGCGCCGGTCAAACGACGGACAATATTGTTCGGAATCTCGTATCACTTTCGGTAGCTTGGGCTAGAGCGGGCGTAGACATAGTACAGATACGTGAGGCCTGGTTGACGGATCGTGCTTTATTTGAGCTAGTACGTTTAGTGGTGGAACGCTTGACGGTCTTCAATACTAAAGTGGTTGTGAATGACCGTATGGATATTGCCCTTGCTGGCAACGCGGACGGCATCCATCTCAAAGACGAACCCGTGTCAATTGATAGGGTTCGAAGGTACGGGACCCCGGGTTGGTTGATTGGTCGGTCAGTGCACGATGTTGCCAGCGTGAATGAGATTTGTCGTACTGGCGGGGTCGACTATCTATTAGCAGGCACGGTGAAAAGCACACCATCGAAACCTGGTAGAGGAGCTTTGGGCTTCCACGGCCTGAGGCAAATCTCAATTGCCGCAGGCACGCCGGTGCTGGCGATCGGGGGCTTGGATTTTTCAGACTCCGAAAAAGTCGCGAACGCGAAGGCAGCAGGACTTGCAGGTATTCGGTTGTTCATGACTGGCGGAAAGTTGACAGACGATGAACGCTCTCTGCGCATACGCACTTGTCGTCAAGCGTTTCTATCAAACTAGCGAGTTCGTAATAACTTCCGGATGAGTTGACTGCTGCGGTTGTGTGCAATTGTGTGCGAAGGTTTGCAATTGAAAATAAATTATGTGCTTAACACTAAAACACAGACCAAGTGACGCTTCGCTAGTTGCTACTCTATTCAAATGGCTATGGAAGATATAGGACCAGGGCGGAAACTCAGATCGACTCGGGAGATGAAACAGATCTCCCTGAACGATGTTGCGAGAGATACAAAGATAACGGTCTCGGCGCTAAACGCATTGGAAGAAGAAAATCTTTCGGTTCTGCCGAAAGGTGTCTATACCCGTTCATTTATAAGAACCTATAGCCGTGTGCTTGGCCTTGACCCCGAAGAGATGATCAATGATTTTTTTGAGAGTTGTCCTGACGACATTGGCCACAGGGCTGGGTTCGGCGGTGCGGAGTCCAGTTTAGCCGGCGAGTACGAGAGTCAGCGGGTAATGGCACGGACTGCCGTAGTTGTTGCGGTCTTAAGTATTCCAATTTTGGTGTTTGTTGGTTATCTGGCCTTTCAGGAGACTCCAGAGACCGATGAACTGATTGGGGAAGAAAAGAGTGAGCGGATTGTTTCAAGCCCTGTTGTTGCGGTGGAAAGTGTGCGACCCGAACAGACAACCGTTGCTGTCGATAGGAAGGTTATTTCAGCGGATCAAGATCTAGTGATTGAATTGGCGCCACAGGCAGATTGTTGGGTTTCCGCAGTCGTTGACGGTGCGGAGTCTTTGTCGAAATTAATGAGGCCTGGCGATCGAGAGATTATTCGTTTTACAGAGCGGGCAGTCCTGAATGTTGGTGATGCCGGAGTTCTTTCATTGAAAATTAATGACCGGCTGGCGAAGAGCCTAGGGGGTAACGGGGAAGTAGTGACAGCCACTATCGACCGTTCAAATTATCAGACATATTTTTTAGACTAGTTAACAGACACCGAGTTCATTTGTTTTGTCGCGGTTGCTTTTTTTTCGCTGTTTTACGCCGCGCTTTGTCGCGGGCACGACTTTTTTCGATGCGCCATTCCGAGCGCATTTGGGACAATCCGTCCATGTAGACGGCTACAGCATCTTTGCTGGAGTCGTCATGCAATGTCTTAAAAAGCTCGACGGCCTCCTGCAAATCTCGTTCGATACTGGACTTGGTCGTGTCGTAATAGAGTGTTTTGAGTCGTCGAGCGACTTTTTTACTCATTGGCAGTCAACTGGGAATACCGTGATCCTCATCTGTTTCGACAATGAGTCCTTCAGTATCGATAGCATAATCCAGTATTTTGGCACCAGATAGTTCTACTGCTTGCTGAACAGCCAGGCGTCTGTCGGGCTCAACAAAAAAGATTGCACAGCCGCCGCCTCCGGCGCCACACAGTTTGCCGGCCATTGCGCCGGCGTTGAGTCCAGTTTGAATAATCTGATCTATTTCTGGATTAGTGACGGAGGGGGCCAAGCGTTTTCTTAGATCCCATTCGGCAGCGATGTTTTTGCCGACCTCATTCCAACGCCGGTGTTCGAGTGCGTGTCTCATGGACACAGCGATGTCACGGATTTCTTCAAAGAGGGCGAAGATGGCCTTGTTACCGTCAATATGAGCTTTGGTGATGAGCCAGTTGTTTATTCCGGACTGACGAGTTTGACCCGTGTAGGAAAGTAAAATACGAGAGGTGAGCTCATCGTGCTTTATCTGCAGCGGGACTCGTTCGATAGTTCCAGGTCGGAGAACGAGCGTTGCTATGCCACCGAATGTTGCGGGACGATAATCTTGCGCACCAGTCGGGACATTAATTACTTGAGCCTCAAGATCACCAGCTAACTGCATGAGCAGCTCAGGTTCAATCGATTGGCAGCTCCAACGTTGAAAAGCCGCGCATAACGCTACGTTGAGTGCTGACGATCCAGCAAGACCTGCGCCAACTGGCGAATCCGATCGTGTCGAGATAATCAGGTTCCTTGCAGAGAAGTGCCTGGCGATTCGGCTTAGCAAAGGGTTTGAATCATAGTTCTCAAGTTCCTCGCAATTACCAACCTCAATCGAGGAGCTAACGTCCGTGGAGTCAAGTCGAAGGCGACCGTCCGGATGTGGGGATAAGACGCATTCCGCACGCCTAGTGATGGCTACATTAAGCGTTTGTGCATTTTTGTGGAAGAGATACAGTGGCCAGATGTCTAGTGTGCCGCCTGCCAGGTCAATACGTGTCGGCGCAGAAGAAGTGATGCGCAAGCGCGCATTATAATGTGTGCCCGCAAAATGCAGGCATTGAAAACCATACGATTGTTCGTTGGTGGTTATGTGTGATCGAATCAGTAGGTCAGATTAACTATGCCGCGACGTTTCTACGAAAGAATCGGCCAGCTTGTTATCGCAGGATTTGACGGTCCTGCAGTGCCGGCGGAATTGTGGAGCATTGCTCGAGATTTTGAGCTTGGCGGTCTTATTTTGTTTGCACGCAATATCGAAGAGCCACTCCAGATTGCCGAGCAGGCATATGCCGCGAAACAGTTCAAACAAGAATTGCCAATGTGGGTGAGCGTTGATCAAGAAGGTGGACGCGTGCAACGCCTTAGGAGCCCGTTCACTGAATGGCCCCCCCTTTCGACGATCGGGAGGTCTGGCGACGACCGACTTGCTGCCGAATTTGCAAATGCATTGGCACTTGAACTTATAACAGTTGGCATTAGTATGAATTTTGCTCCCGTGCTGGACGTCGCAACTAATGCTGACAATCCTGTAATCGGTGACAGGGCTATAGGTAGGGATGTAGCGGACGTTTCACGTTTGGGCCGGGCGATCGTGGCTGCGATGCAGGCCACAGGTGTTGCGGCGTGCGGAAAACATTTTCCTGGTCATGGTGATACGAGCGTAGATTCGCACCTATGTCTTCCTGTCGTGGAACTGGAAGAGGCGAGACTTCGGGAGGTAGAGGTTGAGCCATTCCGTTCGGCGATTACAGCTGGCGTCTCCGCGCTTATGACCGCACACGTGAGTTATCCTGCATTGGACGACGAAAGTCCTGCGACATTATCGGCTGCGATTGTTGGTGCATTGCTCAGAAATGAATTGTGTTTTGACGGGCTCATCATGACCGATGATATGGAAATGGGGGCGATCGTAAATAATTACGATGCGGTAGAGGCGTCTGTTCAGGCTTTGGCAGCCGGTTGCGATGTTTTACTGCTGTGCGGGTCGGACCACGGAATCCATATATCGATCATAGAAGGCATCATTCATGCGGTGGAAAATGGCAGGTTGTCCGAAGAACGAGTGGAAGACGCGTTGAATCGTCAGCGGCGTACAAAAGAAAAGTTTTTGAGCAAAGATCTTCTATGGAGACCACCTGAGGCGACAAAGCTGAATACGGTAATCGGGTGCGAGCAACATGAAAAGATTGCCGAAGAAATGAGGGGGCACCAGTAAATGATTAAGCCTCCGGCGCTTCGAAAAGGTGATCGTATCGCTGTGGTTGCACCGGCTAGTCCTTTTGACAGAGAAGAATTTGAACGAGGCGTCACGGAGCTGCGTTCTATTGAGTTGGAGCCTGTATTCGATCAGTCGATATTTGAAAGATCGGAATATGTGGCAGGTAGCGCAGCGAATCGTGCGCTGAATTTTCTCGAAGCGTGGCGTGATCCTACGATTGCAGGTGTAATGGCTGTGCGCGGAGGTTACGGAAGCGCTCAGCTGCTTCCGTTTCTCGATCCGTCCAAGTTCCGGACAACGCCGAAGGTATTAATAGGCTGTAGTGACATTACATCGTTATTAAGCTTTGCAAGTATTCAGTGCCAAATGGTTGTGTTTCACGGTCCGATGGTCGTGACGCTTGGGAAGGGTGTCCAGTTATACGATAGGGCCTCG
>CAZWKO010000205.1:0-5380 GCA_964634925.1 uncultured Vicinamibacteraceae bacterium | reverse complement strand
TCTCATCGACAAAATCCATGACTGGTCATCTGCTGGGCGCTGCAGGAGGACTAGAGGCTGGCATTTCGGCGTTAGCGGTTCGGCATCAGATCGTGCCGCCAACCATTAATCTAGAGAATCCAGATCCCGAATGCGACCTTGATTATGTTCCAAATGAGAATCGTACGTTACCGATTGACTACGCTCTCTCGAATTCGTTTGGTTTTGGCGGAACAAACGCCAGTCTTGTATTTAAGCGTTGCGACGCCTGAGTTTTCAGCGAGAAGCTGGGAACAATTCTTTTCATTATGATCGGGGCAGTATGAATATTGCAGTGTGCGTTAAGCAGGTGGTGACTCGTGATTGGCCACTGCGCGTAAACGAAACCGCTGAATGGGTCAGGGATCATGACGCGAGTTTTGAAATGAATGAACCCGATGCTTATGCCCTAGAGGAGGCGCTTCGACTTAAGGAGCAACATGGTGGTGAGGTTGTTGTGTGTGTTGCTGGTCCTTCACGTGTCTCGCAGGTAATACGTGAAGCGTTGGCACGGGGTGCCGACCGGGCTATTCACGTACAGCATGACGATTTGGCCTTTGCTGACGCGAATGTCGTTGCTAGTTCGCTTGCGCATGCCATGATTTCTGAACAGTTTGATCTTGTTTTGACTGGACTACAGTCAGATGACCAGGGGTTTGGTCAAACGGGTGTCATCCTTGCTGAGCGATTAAGACTCCCACATGCAACTATCGTTATGGAGGTTGATGCTGGTCGGGCGAATACTCTACGTGTTAAGCGCGAACTTGAGGGAGGTTGGTTTCAGTGGGTCAGTATGCCAACTCCCGCGCTACTGACTATTCAGAGTGGTATCAATCAACTTCGCTATGCCACTCTAAAGGGCATTATGGCCGCCAAGAAAAAAGAAGTTCGGGTGGTCGAGCTCGAAGAACTGCAGCCGGTAGGGCAGCATATCGTGCGCCTTTATGTGCCAGAAAAAGAAAAAGAAACTCGGTTTGTTGAGGGTGGGCCAGACGAAGCTTCGCGTGAATTGGTTCGTTTGCTTCGTGAGGAAGCGAGGGTTTTATGATTCTCGTCGTCACTGAACAACGAAATGGTTCGCTCAATCCTGTAAGTTGGGAGACCGTTGCGGCTGCTCAACAAATGGATGACATGGTCAAAGTTGTTGTTGCTGGATCTGAAGTCGATGAAGTCGCTCGCGAATTGGCCGGTGCAGCTGTGTCAGAGGTGCTCGTCGTTAACCATGAGGCACTGGCGAGTTATACACCGGATGGTTTTGTCGACGCACTGTCTCAGGTTATACGCATGGAAGCACCAGAGTTAGTTCTTTGCGCCCACACCTATCAGACGCGTGATTACGCACCCAAACTGGCTGCGAGGCTCGACCGGGTGCTTATCCCAGACTGTATCGGTTCAAAAGTTGACAATGGCGTTCGCTTACTTGTGAGGCCGATGTTTCAGGGGAAGTTTGTTGCGGATATACGTCCTGAAGGAGGAACGCCTCATTTTGTTAGCATGCAGGTAGGAGCTTGCCGGGCGGATTCCGTTGTTCGGGGTGTTGCCTTAGCTGAAATACGGTCCATTTCTATTGAAATAGAGAGTGAAGCGATCAGGCAGCAACCGGATGCACCGTTTAAAGAGGCGAAACAGGCGGTGGACCTCACCCAAGCAGACAAGATTGTCGCGGTTGGCCGGGGAATCAAAGGAGAAGAGCAACTACCGATTGCCCAAGGACTCGCGAAGGCACTCGGTGCGGAACTTGCTGCTTCTCGGCCGATTTGTGATTCGGGATGGTTGCCAATGGATCGGCAGATTGGTAGCTCTGGACAAACGGTCGCACCTAAATTGTATGTAGCGTTGGGTATTTCTGGTGCCATTCAGCATCTTGTTGGGATGAAGGGAGCCAAAACGATTGTCGCGATTAATAAGGATGCGGATGCACCAATCTTTGAAGTATCCGATTATGGCATTGTCGGCGATCTGTTTGAAGTTGTTCCTGCACTTGTAGCTGCGTTGAATGATAAATAGTACGTATTTTCCGATCTACTGAGCCCGACGGTACGCTAAGGAGGGTCGCCCTGCAGAGAGACAGGCTTGACGTCGATGTATTGATTGTAGGTGCTGGGCCAGCCGGTCTTTCGGCCGCCTATCGATTGGCGAGCCTGAATGCGGAACAAGGTGGAGATCCACTCTCTGTCGCGGTCCTTGAAAAGGCACGTGATGCTGGAGGCCATATGCTGTCCGGTGCAGTAATGGATCCATCAACGCTGACAGACCTTATTCCAGATTGGCGTGAGCGTGGCGCCCCCGTTACGGTTTCTGTGAGTGGAGATACTATTGCGTTTTTGACCAAACGGCGTCGTTTTAACTTTCCATTTACACCACCGCCTTTGCGAAATCACGGAAACTACATTATTTCCTTGAACCAATTTGTGAAATGGTTGGCCGAGCAGGTTGAGACTGCGGGAGTTGATTTGTTCACTGGGTTTTCTGGGGCAGAGATTTTATACGAAGGGGACCGTGTTGTTGGTGTTAGAACGGGTGACCGTGGAACTGGGCGTGACGGGACACAGAAGGCCACCTTTGAACCAGGCGTCGATATCCATGCCAAAGTAACGATTTTTTCAGATGGGGTGCGGGGGAATCTTACCAAGACACTTATCAATCGTTTCGGTCTTGATGCGACAAGCTTGCCGCAAACTTACGCGATCGGGATTAAAGAGCTGTGGGAGATACCATCTAAACGGATCGAGCCTGGCCATGTGATGCATACAATGGGCTACCCACTTAAACTGAGTGAATTTGGTGGTGGGTTTGTTTACGCCTTGAGTGATGACCGTGTTTCAGTCGGGTTCGTCGCAGGACTAGATTATCGGAATCCGCTGTTTGACCCGCATGTGGCGTTTCAGCGATTTAAACTTCATCCGCTAGTTTCATCATTACTCGCTGGAGGCCAAATGGTTCGATATGGAGCCAAGGCGCTTCCTGAGGGTGGCTGGTGCGCCACTCCGAAACTTCACGTGGACGGAGCTCTAATCGTTGGAGATGCAGCGGGGTTTGTAAATTCGATTCGTCTCAAGGGCATACATCTTGCGATGCGTAGTGGTATGCATGCGGGTGAGGCTGCCTTTCAGGCGATTAGACTTAACGATCTGTCTTCGCAGCGACTCGGTCGTTACGTTGAGTTGGTAGAAAACGGTCCAATCAAAAAAGAACTTTATCCTGTACGTAATGTTCACCAGAGTTTCAGCGGTGGTTTACTGCCGGGCACACTTTTCTCGGCATTATCGCTAGTCAATGGTGGCTGGTGGTTTAATGATCCGATACCGACCCATGCGGGACATGAGCGCATACAAACCGTATTCGATTATTTTCCGCGGGGAGCAGGTGCTCACCCTGAAAAAGTAACAGTTGACCGCAAGATAACCTTCGACAAGCTGACAAATGTGCATTATTCGGGTACACGTCATGAAGAAGATCAGCCATCGCATCTATTGGTACGTGATACGAATATTTGTCACACGCGCTGCGCCACTGAGTACCAGAATCCTTGCACACGCTTTTGCCCGGCCAATGTCTATGAAATTCTTGATGCAGATGCCGGAGAGGGGAAGCGACTGCAGATCAATGCTTCAAATTGCGTCCACTGCAAGACATGCGACATTATGGACCCGTACCAGATTATTGATTGGGTGCCTCCTGAAGGTGGTGGTGGGCCTCAATACAAAGGGATGTGAAAACGACGACCTCTTCGCCTAGTCGACTGACGCATAGCCAACGAACTCGTGCTACAGCGATCGCGGCTGTCGGCTACCCGATGGTAGCCGCCATCGGGATGACGCTCCGGTGGACCGTGGAGGGGCAAGAGTATGACGAGGCGATTCTTCAGTCTGGCCGGCAGCCAATCTTTGCATGTTGGCATGGTCGAATTCTGCTGGGCACCTACTTTTATCGTGGCCGCGGCATCGCTGTCATGACGAGCCAGAACTTTGATGGCGAATGGATTGCTCGTATCATCGAAAGGTTTGGATTTCATGCGCCCCGTGGTTCGACTTCACGCGGCGGTCGGCGAGCTTTAGCCCAGATGCGGCGCATGGCATTTAATGGATTGCCAACGGGGTTCACCGTTGATGGGCCGCGTGGTCCTAGACATAAAGTGCAACCCGGAGCTGTATGGTTGGCAAGCCTTACTGGTAATCCAATCCTTCCGTTTCATGCGGAAACGGATCGTCATTGGACAGCCCGAAGTTGGGATGCGACGCAGGTACCGAAACCATTTGCCCGTGCGGTCATGGTGGTTGGTAAACCTATCGATGTTGAACGAAATGTTTCGTCCGGAAACTTGGAAGAAAAACGGCTTGAGCTCGAACGGTCATTACACCAGCTCGAGGAACAAGCTCGTCAGTTGGTTGGAAAAAAATATTCTGTGGAAGAAGCATAAATTTAGACTATGTCTAAATCCAACGTACTTCTGATCAGCTCATCGCGTTTTGGTGACCACGAAACACCAACAGGTCATCCAGAACAATCGGCACGCGCAACAGTCATGAGCCACGTCGCCGAACGCTGGCGGTCTAGCGGTGGTCGTGTTGTTGAACCGACGCCAGTTGATACGGCTGTTTTGGCTCGTGTGCACGAAGCGACGTACCTAGAAGAAATTTCGTCTGTGAATGGACAATGGGTTCAACTTGATGGAGACACGTACTCGTCACCGGAAACAGAAGTAGTCGCTCGTCTCGCCGCAGGTGCTGCAGTTGCGGGAGTGGGCTATGCGCTTGACCAGCATAACCCGGCAATGGCATTTGTACGCCCGCCAGGTCATCACGCTGAGCGCGATCGTGCGATGGGATTTTGTGTGTACAACAATGTAGCGGTTGCGGCGGCTCATGCATTATCACGTGGCCTTGACCGGGTCGTAGTTATTGATTACGACGTGCACCACGGGAATGGGATCCAGTCAATTTTTTACGATGATCCTCGGGTGCTATATATATCGACTCATCAGTATCCGTTTTATCCAGGAACAGGTGCCGCAAGTGAGGTTGGCAACGGTGTCGGCGCTGGATTCACTGTTAATATTCCGCTTGAGGCTGGTGCCGGAGATGCAGATCTTGATCTAATGTTTCGAAGACTAGTCTTGCCCGTGACAATGGCGTTTCAGCCACAGTTGGTTATTGTGTCGGCAGGTTTTGATGCCCATGTAGACGATCCGTTAGGTGGTATGCGAATGACAGTGGATGGCTATGGGACCCTCACTCGATTAATTTATCGATTAGCACTTGAGTACTGTGATGGTCGAGTCGTCATTGTTACCGAAGGCGGGTATCATCTGCCGGCTTTGGAGGCGTGTCTTGAAGAGGTGCTTGTTGTGACAACTGAGCAG
>CAZWKO010000204.1:0-5382 GCA_964634925.1 uncultured Vicinamibacteraceae bacterium | reverse complement strand
GAAATATCGGCGAATGATCGGCGGAGTATTTATGTGCCGGCTGGCTGTGCAAATGCATGGATCACCACCAGTGTTCAAACAGTGCTTCATTACTACATGAGTGAAATGTTTGCTCCTGACTCAGCTTGTGGTATTCGCTACGACGATCCGACCTTTAACGTTCGGTGGCCGATGGCTCCGAAAGTAATTTCTGACCGAGATCGTACTTTTCCTGACTTTGACCTAACCTTGGTTGAGTAACGTTTAATCGCGATGCGCGTTCTTGTCACCGGCGGAACTGGCTTTCTTGGTCGTAGGGTTATTCCGTTATTGGCTCAGCACGATCTACTGTGCATTTCTCGGCAGCCTGAATTTTTGCCGAATATTCCCAGTGTGAACGTAATTGCTTCGAATCTGGCGACAGATCGCGACTGGGTTGCGAAGGTAGCGAAGTTTCAGCCCGAGTGGTGTTTACACCTTGCATGGGAAGGGCTTCCAGACTACTCCTTTGAGCGTTGTCGTTCAAATCTCGATATTAGTCTTCGGCTTCTAGACGTTTTAGTTCAGTCTGGATTGAAGCGAATCGTCGTTGCCGGTACCTGCTGGGAATATGGCCGTGCTTCTGGGCGAGTGACTGAAGATCAAGAACCGATTAACGTTGAGTTATTCGCAGCGACAAAAGCATCGTTATTAAATGTGCTTAGCAGTATTTCCCGTAGTGCCGGATTTGAATACAAATGGGGACGCATATTTTTCGTCTATGGACCCGGGCAGCGCTCGACCTCCCTGCTTCCATCGCTTCGACATGCGTATGTGTCTAATCTGGTTCCGGATATTCGAACACCAGAGACGCTTCAGGATTTCATTCATGTTGATGATGTTGCGGCTGGTTTGGTCTCACTGGTGTCTAGTGATGCTCCGTCTGGAGTGTTTAATGTTGGGAGTGGTCGTCCGACCAGTGTTGCTCAGGTAGCTAATATCACGGCAGATTTTTACAAGAAGGCAAGGCCTTTTACGGATATCTCTGATGGAACTGGGTTTTGGGCAAGTACAGAAAAAATCATATCGGCAACAGGGTGGTGTCCAAGGATAGACATCGACGAAGGGATAGCCTCGACACTTGAGGTGCTGGACGGTCGTTAATGGAGAGGTTGAATCAGGCTGTTGTTCTTTGTGGTGGATTGGGTGAGCGACTACGGCCGCTCACAGAAAAATTGCCAAAGCCACTGGTTTCTGTTGGCGGAAGACCTTTTCTTGAATACTTGATTGACCAATTGCGAGAACAGCGCTTAGAAAGGGTTGTTCTGCTGACAGGCTATTACGGTGAAATGATTCGTGATTATTTTGGAGATGGGACTGGTTACGGCGTCCAGATTGAGTATTCCTCTGGTCCTGCGGAGTGGGACACCGGTCGGCGGATCTGGGAAGCCAAAAAAATGCTCGACGGTCGGTTTTTGCTTTTGTACTCGGATAATTACATTCCTGTAAATGTAGAGAAATTACGGTCGGTGCATTCGGCCTCATCAAATGTTGTGACGCTTCTTCTTCATGAAAAAGAAAATGGCAATGTTCGACTTGATGCCGATGGGAATGTTGAGGTCTATGATCCAAAGCGTTCTAAACGTGGTCTGGATTATGTTGAAATCGGATACATGGTTGTTGAACGAGGAAGGATGCTCGATGCTTATGATGTTGCAGATGTGAGTTTTGCTCAAATTCTGGAGAAACTCGTGAAAGGTAGGCAGGTTGCCGGGCTTGTGTCTGGAGATTGTTATCACAGCATTTCTGATCTAAACCGATTGAAATTGACCGAGCAGTACCTTGCTGTTAAACGTGTCCTCATGATCGACCGTGATGGCACCATTAATAAACGTGCGCCACGGGGTGAATACATTGCCAGTTGGCACGATTTTCATTGGGATCCACAGACAGTAGAGGCGATGCGAGAACTTTCGAAGGAAGGGTTTCGGTTTCTCGTGTTGTCGAATCAGGCCGGGATTGCCCGCGGTATGTTGACGTCGAAAACAGTTGACGAGATCAATGCTCGAATGGTGTTTGAGTTACGTGAACAAGGCATTGATGTTATTGATGTGTATATTTGTCCCCACCATTGGGATGAGGGCTGTAGCTGTCGAAAACCAAACCCTGGCATGTTTTTCCGAGCGTCGAGGTCGCATTTATTGCGGATGGATAGAACGGTGTATGTTGGTGACGATCCACGTGACAGCCGAGCAGCTTTTAATGCAGAGTGCCTTAGTGTATTGATTGGCCCGGACCGTGAGCGTGACCCAGGAGGCGGAGCGAAACCGTCTTTCACTGGAGAAACAATGCTCGAGACGGTTCCTTGGATTGTGTCTCGTTACGAGTCTTGGGAGAAAAGCTACTGCTGAACCTTGCCTATGTCTAACTTTCGCTTACTGCCTCGAGCAGTTACCACAATTACGCCGCAAAGAGTGGGCTTTGCTGGAGGAGGCACCGATTTTCCAGCCTTTTATCGCCAGCATGGGGGTGCCGTTCTTAGTTCGGCTATCGATAAATATATTTATGTTACCGTGAAGCGACACAGCTCATTGTTTGACGAAAATTACCGGCTTAGCTATTCAAAAACAGAGCATGTGGATAATCTCGACGATATTGAGAACGATATAGCTCGCGAGTGTCTCCGGCTGGTGGATGTGGATCCCCCACTGTTTATCGCTACCGCTTCAGACCTGCCTGTTTCTTCTGGTTTGGGTTCGTCTAGTAGCTTTGCTGTGGGACTGTTGTATGCACTGCATACGTTGCGTGGCGAAGATGTCTCTTCAGGGCAACTTGCTGAGGAGGCCTGTCATGTGGAACTCAGTGTGTTGGCTCATCCAATCGGAAAACAAGATCAATACGCGGCTGCATTCGGAGGTCTCAATTACATTTCATTTCAACAAGATGACAGAGTTCATCTCGATTCAGTTTGGCTGCCGGGGAATGGTTCGGACGGCTTATTTCGAAACATTATGCTGTTCTGGACGGGAATACAGCGTGATGCCAATGCTGTTCTTCGTGAACAGAGTAAAAATATTAAACATACAGGTGAAACACTGATAAAAATGAGGGACATGGCAGCCCAATGCCGAGATCTGTTGCTGAACAACCCTGAAGACATAAAGCAGTTTGGTGAATTACTCGACGCTGGATGGAATGCGAAGCGAAGCTTGGCGGATACGATTGCTTCGAGTGAAACGGACCGCCTGTACGCCCTTGCTCGAAAGGGGGGTGCAGTCGGAGGCAAGATAGCGGGCGCAGGAGGAGGCGGTTTTTTGTTGTTACTTGTACCGGCCGACAAGCGAGACGAGGTTCGCGCGGCTTTGCCGGGAATGATGGATGTCCCGGTAGCGTACGAGCCGAGAGGTGCTCGGTTGTTGTCTGTTGTTCCTGGTTAACTCGAGAGATTGTACGTAGTCGATTTCGTTTGTAGAATTCTATTTTCGGGGTTGCTACGAAACAAGGCGATAGGGTGTGAGTCTCGGTGTAAAAGGAAAGGAGTGGTTGCTTGAGCGTTTTTCTAACAGGGTCGGAAAGTTTTATCGGGCGGGTAGTGATTCAGAGATGCCAAGAATTGGGCATCGATGTTTCTGGTATCGATAGCAATGCACCAGGAAATACGATTTCAAATCAAGCAGATATTCGGGATCCTGAGATTGCAGACATTATCCCTGAAGGCGCCACAGTTGTGCATCTGGCCGCGATTTCTCGTGATCCAGATTGTCGCTCAGACCCGAAGGGGGCATTTGATATTAATGTCACTGGCACATTAAATGTCGCTCAAGCTGCACAGCAGAGACGTGCGTCCCAGTTGATATTTGCTTCGAGTGAATGGGTCTATGGTGATGTTGCTAATGATGAGGTGCAGTACGAAGATTCGTCTATTGATGTGACGTCAATGACGTCGGAATACGCACTGAGTAAAATTGTTGCGGAACAACTGTTGAAGTTGTCGTTTTCGACCTTGGCTGTCACCGTGTTACGTTTCGGAATCGTATATGGACCACGACCGTCAAATTGGTCTGCTGTTGAACACCTTTTTGAGGCGGTACGAACTAAGGATGAAGTGACGGTTGGGGCCTTGGCGACAGCGCGTCGATTTATCCATGTTAATGACATTGTTTCTGGCATTCTTGCGAGTAGAGGACGCTCTGGGTTCGATGTCTTTAATGTTAGTGGTGACCGACCTGTAACACTTGGTGAGGTGATTGAAGAAAGTCGTCGATTGCTTGGGCGGGAAGTTGCTATCACTGAGAAGGCGCCGGAGCAACCAAGCGTCAGAAACCCGGACAATTCTAAAGCTCGTTCGCAACTTGGATGGAAGCCAACGATTGATCTTGTGACCGGGTTGACCGATCTAAAGAATTATTTAGCGAAGGATTAAGAGGCAATACCGGATGACTAAGTTTGTCGAAAACAATTCGCCAGTGCGTGATCCGATTCTGGAGGCTACAGCTAGTGACGCAAGTGTCATGGCGGTTCTTAGACTCCGTTATTGGCAGCACCTGCTTAATGAGATGCTCAAAGAGAAACAGTTCAGAATTCCAATTCATCTTGGTTTTGGTCACGAAGCGGCTGCAGTTGCGTTGGATTATTGCATGGCGACCGAGGATAAACTTTGTTTGACCCATCGAAACGCTGCTTATAATTTGGCTCGTATTAAGTCTCTTGACGCGATACTCCAGCATTACCGTTTAGAAGAGTTTTCGCCAGTTGGCGGTTTGATGGGGTCAATGAATTTGGCAGCTGACGGGAGTGATATCGCGTATACATCGAGCATTCTTGGAAACAACCTCCCAGTGGCGGCAGGTATGGCGATGAACCGCTTTGTCATGGGAAAGGTCGGTGTGGTGTTTGTCTTGACAGGTGATGGTGCGATGGAGGAGGGCAGTTTCTGGGAAACGTTAGTGTTTTCTTGTAGCCATCACCTTCCGCTCGTGATTGTTGTTGAAAACAATGACCACTCGATGTCTTCGACAATTCAACAGAGGCGTTGCAACATTAATATCGATCAAATATCTAAGGGCATTGGAATTAAATATTTCAGTGCGTCTGGTGCAATTGTAGGGGACTCGATCGCTGCCTTGTCACAGGCGCGAGCAAGCGCTGAGTCAGGTAATCCCGCTTGTGTAGAGCTTCGACTGTCAACATTTTGTCAGCATGCAGGTCCGACACCAGGTTGGCCCGACGATCCTCTTCGTATTGCTATTGAGGATGGCCTTTTGGTTCAGGATTCACCTGCCGACCCGGTTTATCACGTTCGTGAAGCACTAGGTGCTGATAAGTACCTGAGTGTCTCGCGCGAGTTTCTTAAGGCGGATTAATTTGAGTAAGAACTACATCGCGCAAATTGTCGAGGAGGTCAACTCTGTTACGGAGCATTGT
>CAZWKO010000203.1:0-5397 GCA_964634925.1 uncultured Vicinamibacteraceae bacterium | reverse complement strand
GCGCCTGCACTCGTGCACCTTTGCTCAGAAGCGCATCGATTATCACTACGGCTGGAGCCTCACGCATGTCATCAGTGCGAGGTTTGAAAGACAACCCCCAAATCCCAATTGTCTTCCCACTCAAAGAACGAAAGTGCTTTTGCATCTTCTCAACGAGCCGCATTTTTTGACTTGCATTCACGGATTCGACTGACTCAAGGATCCGACACCGATACCCCTCGTCCCTAGAAAATTTAACCAGAGCCTTCACATCCTTCGGAAAACAACTTCCCCCGTAACCGATACCAGGAAAAAGGAACGATGGGCCGATCCGACGATCTGAAGCCATCGCGCGACGAACTTTATCAACATCAGCACCGAATAATTCGCATACATTTGCCATCTCATTCATAAACGAAACCCGCGTTGCTAACATAGCATTTGATGCGTACTTACAAAGCTCCGCACTCGCACAGTCCATCAGCTGAATCGGAGCACCGGTTCGCGTAAAAGGTGCATAAAGTGTCTTCATTAATTCCGCTGCGCGAGGGTCCTCTGCCCCAATAACTACTCGATCAGGTCGCATGAAATCGTCAATGGCCGCACCCTGCTTTAAAAATTCAGGATTGCTCACGACACTAAAAGGGTGCGTCGTTTCGCGACGAATCGCTTCGCGCAATCGAGCCGACGTACCAACAGGAACGGTGCTTTTGGTAACTATGACCTTGTACCCGTTCATCGCCTGAGCCAAACTCTTTGCAACCGCAACTACGTATTTAAGATCTGCTGAACCGTCTTCTCCTTCAGGTGTCCCTACAGCGATAAAGATCACCTGTGCTCCCTTAACTGACCTGTTTAGTGACGTCGAAAACCGTAACCTCTGCTCCTCTTGATTCCGCTCAACCAGCTCACTCAACCCTGGTTCGTAGATGGGGATCTTCCCTCGTTTCAGGCCACGAATCTTTTTTGAATCATTATCAACGCACACTACCTCGTTGCCGTTCTCGGCGAGGCAAGCACCCACTACCAACCCGACATAGCCAGTTCCAACAACCGCAAGCTTCATCTCTACAAAATCCCAGTCCGCGAGCTCAAAAATCCGTAAGGCTAACACGCATGGTACCATCGCGGCGACCGTGCGTGTATTGATTGACTATCGACCGGCTTTGCGTGAGAGAACAGGGGTCGGTGAATTCGTCCATAATTTAGTCGCAGAACTCTCAAAGACTAAACTGGCGGAGACGTATTATTCCGAATTGCTTGAAATAACGGCATTTAGCTCTTCCTGGAAGGACCGACTTCAACACCAACAACATTTGCCCGGAAATATTCAGACGATTGACCGAAGGATTCCGGTCACTTTGTTAAACCTTGCTTGGCACCGCCTTAATTGGCCACCGATTGAATTATTGACGGGCTCTGACTACGACGTCGTTCACTCTCCTCATCCCCAGTTACTACCTGCACGTTCTGCGGCAACTGTCATTACGATTCATGATCTTGATTTTCTGGACCACAGTGACCGGTCTAGCGGTGAAATTCGTCGAGATTACGCCTCATTAGTCAGACGACACGCAATAAAGGCAGACCAAATCATCGTCCCATCGAATTACACCGCTAATGAAGTCGGACGTCGACTCGGAATTTCGGCCGATATGATTTCGCTATGTTGGAATGGTGCGCCTGACTGGTTACCGCGAAGTCAAGAGCCAAGTAAGGGCCACCTACTATTTGTTGGAACATTAGCACCCCGAAAGAACGTTAGCGGTCTTCTTGACGCATACGAATTACTACTGTCACGCGGGCAAGACATCCCTGACTTAGTAATGGTCGGTACAAAACCAAATGAACCACAATTAAAAGAACGACTTGGGCGTCGACCACTGGCTGGTCGTGTACGCTGCCCTGGATATGTCGATCGTCCAACTCTAAAAGCCCTCTATACAGATGCTGTGCTTTTAGTCATGCCATCACTTGATGAAGGTTTCGGCCTTCCCGTTTTGGAAGCGATGACTATAGGTGTTCCAGTAGTAAGCTCAAATCGAGGAGCTTTACCCGAGGTATTAGGCGGGGCAGGCCTTCTCGTTGATCCATTGAATGCATTGAATATAGCGGAGACGATCGCTCAGCTCCTAGCCGACAACACACTCGTGCAGCGATGCGTCGAACGCGGCATCGACCAAGCGAAACTCTTCACGTGGAAAGCTTCTGCCGAGGCTTTATGTATTGCGTATCAAAAAGCGATATCTGTTCGAGATGCGAGACGCGAGCGAAAATCCACGACATGAGAATTGGAATTGATGGTCGAGAACTTTTTGGGCAACCAACCGGCACAGGTCGCTACCTGGATAATTTGTGCCGGGAATGGTCATTAATTTCTACAACGCAACAATTCGAGCTTATTGTCTACACTCCACCCCCGCCTCGAGCGGACTCTTTTCCTAAGCACGGCACGACAATGACCCAGCGAGTGGTACCTGGAACAGGCAATGTCTGGTGGGAACAAACTGCGCTGGCTAGCCAAATAAACTCGGACCACTTGGATGTCTTTTTCGGACCCAACTACTCGCTTCCCTTAAGAATAGACGTGCCCAGCGTCGTAACACTTCACGATATCTCTTTTTTCTCCCATCCTGAGTGGTTTGGCTGGCGGGAAGGATTTAGACGTCGTTGGTTGGCTCGCCAATCGATCGCGAAAGCACAAACAATCATTACTGTCTCTAACTTTTGCAAACAAGAGCTCATTAATCATCTAAACGTAACCCCAAAAAATATTCGGGTTGTCCCTAACGGGGTTTCAATAACCCAAGCGAATAGCTCCAAAAAGCCTGATAGCGCCGACCAGATCATTCTCTACGTTGGCGCCATATTTAACAGGCGAAATCTACCAACCCTGATTTCTGCATTCGGCAATATCGCCCAACGACTACCACGCACACAGCTCGTAATCGTTGGCCCAAACAGAACCAAACCACACCAAAACCTAACGGAGCTTTCCGAAGTAAATGGAGTCGCAGATCGTATTCAGTTTTTTTCATATGTTGACGAAATAGAGTTAGCACAGCTCTACCGAAACGCCACTGTTTTTGCGTTTTTATCAGAGTACGAAGGGTTTGGCATGACGCCCCTAGAAGCACTGGCTACGGACGTGCCAGCGCTAGTTGGCGATACACCCGTCGCGAGGGAAATCTACAAAAACTCAGTTCTTTACGCACAACCTACAAATGTCGATGCTGTGACAACAGGTTTATTAAAACTGCTCACCGACACTAGACTTCGGAACCATCTAGTTACTAATGCTAAGCCAGTGCTCACCAACCTCACATGGACACGCACTGCAGAAAACACATTAGACGTTCTACTAAAGGCCGCGAAGAAGAACTCGTTATAATGAACGAAGATAGCGATCTCCGCCTTACTATCGTTATTGTTAGCTACAACACACGTGAGACACTCGCGCGGTGTATAGCAGCACTGCACGACTCACCACCAAAAGTTACGCATCAGATCATCGTCGTCGACAACGATTCACACGATGGAACAGTTGATTTGATTCGCGCAAGATGGCCGTCGATCCAAATCATTGAAATGAATTTCAATGCCGGATTCTCAACAGCAAATAACCGTGCTATTCATTCCTCTCAAAGTGAGCTCGTGCTACTGCTTAACAGCGACACACTAACGACCGGAAACAGTATCGACGAACTTGTATCTGCCCTAGACACCAATTCTGACGTTGCTGCTGTCGGTCCAAGACTTGTCAATTTACACGGCCAAATCGAATTATCATTCGGACGAATGATTTCCCCATGGAACGAGACACGACAAAAACTTGTCACTCTCGGCATCACTAAACGCATACCGTTCTTTATTAATTGGCTAAAAAAACGAACCCATGCTGCCCACTATCCAGATTGGGTGAGCGGGGCCTGTATGCTTGTGAGACGCACAGACGGTGACGCAGTCGGCTGGTTCGACGAACGTTATTTCCTGTACACCGAGGACGTAGATTTCTGCGCTGCGCTGCGTGCATTTGGCCGCCGCGTCTTGTTCACTCCAAAAGCCGAGGTAATTCACATTGGCGGTCAATCCGGCTCAAGTGCGCCACTAGCGACTCAAGATTTTTACCGAAAAAGCCATCTTGCCTTCTACGCCAAGCATCATCCGAGATGGCACACACCGTTACGTTGGGTGCTTCGACTCCGGCATCAGCTACCACCTCCCGAATAAGCAGACAAACGAGCGTTAGCCCATACCTTCGTTATAGTTAACCGTGCGCGTAGCAATTGACATCAGAAAATTGCACGACTACGGGATCGGGACATACGTTCGAAATCTCATTCGTGAATTAGCACGACTCGACGATACGACTGAGTACGTCCTATTCTGCAGAAAAGACGACCTGGAACAGATCGCTTCTCTTGGACCGAATTTTACTGGTCTTGTTCAATCTGCTTCAAATTATTCCGTCACCGAGCAGCTATCGATCCCAACTAGCATTTGGAGCAGTGGTGCAACACTTTTCCACACTCCCCACTATGTACTCCCAATCTTCACACCCTGTCGATCTATTGTCACTATCCACGACTGCATACACTTACAGTTTCCGCAGTATTTACCAAATAGACTCGCGCATGCATACGCTTGGACAAATTTATGGACCGCAACACGAAAAGCTCGCAGAGTGATCACGGTGTCAGAATTTTCTAAGAAGGATATAGTTCGCTTTTTTGATATTCCAGAAAAGAAAATATCGGTTATCCCCAACGCAATCGACGATCATTTTAAAATTCAGCCAAAAGAAAGCGAAATGGCTCATCTGCGTGATCGGTATCAATTGCCAAACCGATTCATAATGTATGCTGGCAATATAAAGCCACACAAGAACATCGAGCGACTCATCGATGCATTTGCGCTTATACATAAGCGCGGACTCGACGACATCGGACTTCTCATAATTGGCAGTGAAGTATCTAAATACTCTGAACTTCGTCGCGCAGTCCATCGATATGGATTACACAAGCATGTGCGGTTTCTTGGTTTTCAGACAGAAACTAGTTTGGCAATGCTTTACCGACTAGCGAGTGTCTTTGTAATTCCGTCTCTTTACGAGGGTTTCGGGCTTTCACCACTAGAAGCACTGGCTAGCAACACACCAGTTGTCGCATCCAACACTTCGTCACTACCAGAAGTTTTGGGCGATGCAGCAATCCTCGTAAACCCGTATGAGGCAAGTTCGATAGCAGACGGCATTGTAATAGCTCTAGAGGATAACGATGTAATAAATGATCTCAAACGAAAAGGTCGTATCCGCGTCGATCACTTTTCTTGGAAGCGGTCAATCAACAAAGTCAAACAAATCTATGAAGAAGTAGGAGCCGAATACTGAACAGACAACCCGCAGATCTAGGCTCTCTT
>CAZWKO010000202.1:0-5401 GCA_964634925.1 uncultured Vicinamibacteraceae bacterium | reverse complement strand
GACGGGACCAGTGCCATCTCGAAACGGGGTTACGTGCCTACGTCAGGCTCGGTTGGGTGAACGCCGGAGGCTGGGGCGGTTGCGACCGCTGGTTTATTTGATTTTTGGATAACTTCTGATTTTTCGGTGGAATTGTCTGTTTCGCTGTGTTTTTCCTCGATTCGAATTTCTTCGTCAAGCGTATTCCTGAGGTCATTTGAGGCTCGCTTGAATTCTCCGAGGCTCTTACCGAGGGATCGCCCAAGTTCTGGCAGCTTGCGCGGCCCGAAGACAATCAGTGCAATCACGAGGATAATGATCATCTCTGGCACGCCAACTGGACCCATATGCTGCAACTCCTCAGATTTTGGTAACAAACCGGAATCTAGCTAGTGTCATTATAGAAACGAGGTGCCTAAAGGGTCAAGGCAGGCAGGGTCCGTAGATCGCCAGAAGTTGTTGCTGTACAGCATCTTATCTGGTACCATCCGGCTCATGCGTGGCCTAACTTCTTTAGCCCTCAGCGTTAGTGCAGTCGTCTTTTCTGCGACGGTTGGCGGCTTGCTTGGGGGGCAAGTTCTTGCGCGTCAAGATTCTGCGAACCAACAGTTTGATGCGTTTGCTAGTGCGCTTGCTGCGGTAGAGGAAAATTACGTCGAAGAAATAGAGACCGAGCGACTTGTTTACGGTGCAATTTCTGGGATGCTGCAAACCCTCGATCCCCATTCGAGCTTTATGGACCCTCGGTCCTACGCTCAGTTACGTGAGAGGCAGGAGGGTCGATATTACGGTCTTGGTATCCAGATCAATGTGTTTGATGGCGCGATAACGGTCATGAGTCTGTTTGAGGGATCGCCGGCTTACCGATCTGGGATCAGACGGGGTGATGTGATCGCTGAAATTGAGGGTAAGAATGCGATCGGTATGAGCAGTGACGAGGCTGTTGGTTTGCTTAGAGGTCCAAAGGGAACTTCGGTCAATGTGTCGATGCGGCGAGATGGTTACGATGAACTGATTCCGTTGGATGTTGAGCGAGATGAAATTTCGATAGCGACAGTCGAAGCAGCATTTATGGCCGATGCTGAAACAGCTTATGTTCGTCTCGGTGATTTTTCAGAAACTAGTAATGAAGAACTGACTCGTGCATTGGCTGGCTTGGCCGAGGAGGGATTTTCTCGCCTTGTCCTTGATTTACGAGGGAACCCTGGTGGTCCTCTTGATCAGGCGATAAAGGTTTCTAATCAGTTTTTACCTCGTGGCGACATGATTGTTTACACGCGAGGAAGGGTTGCCAATTCGGACCAGGATTACCACGCGCGTGACGAGGGTCTATATACCGAGCAGCCACTGGTTGTTTTGGTAAATCGGAACAGTGCTAGCGCTTCTGAAATTGTTGCTGGCGCCATTCAAGATCATGACCGAGGTCTCATTGTTGGAGAAACAACTTTTGGAAAAGCGTTGGTTCAGTCGATATATAGGGTTAGTCACGGCGCAGGACTTGGATTGACAACTGCGCGGTACTTTACGCCAAGTGGGCGGATGCTGCAGCGTCCGTGGGACGGTACTTTTGATGAATATTTGACTTACTCGTTGCGTGAACCTGAGGCTCCCGTTCATGCTCCATCTGATCGTAAACTTACTGATTCTGGTCGGGCAGTCTATAGTGGCGGTGGGATAGAGCCAGACCATTTTATGACAGGTCCAATGGAGGGATTTGATCCTTCTCGATTTGGTCGGATACTCCAAGCACGAGGTGAATTTGTTAGCTTTGCACAACGTTTTATGGCCTCAGGCGATAACCGAGTGAAGCTCGATGGACATGGACGAGAGGTGGTTAGTCGAGGTTTTGAAATAGACCAACGTCTGCTCAATGAATTCAAGAAGCACGTGACTGAAAATGGTTATTCGGTCGATGACGAGGCCTTTGCATCAGACATTGATTTTATTCGTGCGATGATTCACTTTGAGATAGATACTGACCTTTTCGGTGAGGCAGAAGCTCGGCGCAATCTTTTTGCTCAAGATCCACAAGCTCAATTTTCGCTAACTGTTTTTGGCGAGGCAGAGGTGTTGTTGGGGCTAGAAGCAGCTGATTCTGTCGCTGCATCTAGGTAGAGTTCTTGCCGGTCTAGTGGGTGCCTTGTTAAAATTTAGCCTTCGTTGTGATGGATGGTACGAGGTGGTACGTGCATAAGGCGTCGTTCGGCTTCGTACGCATTGGTTTCTTGTAAAGATAGCTGCGCATTAAACGAGATCATAACAGCGTGGAGTTTGAGCGTTTCCAGCCGCTCGACAGGTAAATTGGATAATCCAGTATTCCTGTCGGTGCGGCTTTTTTGTTTGTCTTGGTGGTTTTTTGACTGATGCGGTTAGACCATATAAAGATTGCCGGTTTTAAAAGTTTTCCCGAACGGACCGAGCTAGCGTTTGATGACGGAGTGACAGCGATTGTCGGACCTAATGGTTGCGGTAAGAGTAATGTAATCGACGCTATTACTTGGGTTCTAGGCGAGCAGAGTGCTCGTAGCCTTCGGGGCGAACGGATGGAAGATGTGATTTTTAGCGGTAGCGACGCAAGGCGCCCGACGGCTTCAGCTGAAGTCCGCATCCAATTATCGAAAGTAACAGCAGCGCTCCAGCAGATTGGTACTGGCTTGGAAACGCAGACACCAGACGTCAATACTGAGAATGTCTCAGAAGAGAGACGAATTGCTAATGGGAGGGCTAAGGAGGTTAGCGGCACAGACCAGTCCTCGCTCACTGATTCTCAGGTTGTTGAAGATACAGAAGCCGACGATATTATTTCTGACTTTGAAGAGTTCGATCGATCGGTTATTACGCGTGACGTTGAGGTGGCCCGTCGCCTGTATCGATCCGGTGAGAGCGAATATTTAATTGACGGGCAGGTTTGTCGTTTGCGAGATATTCAGGACCTACTGATGGATTCCGGTGTCGGAGTAAAGGCTTATGCCGTTATTGAGCAGGGGCGAATCGGTCAGATTCTTGGTGCTAGACCGGCGGAGCGTAGACAGCTTTTGGAGGAAGCAGCTGGAATTACAAAATACAAATCCCGCCGCCGGTCTGCGGAACTCAAATTAGAAGCTGCTCAGCAGAATTTGACCCGTGTTGATGACATTGTATTTGAAGTCGAAAAGCAACGCATAGCATTGAAACGACAAGCTGCAAAGGCCCGTAGGTATAGACGTTTAAGGGAGGAATTACGTCGTTGGGAAATGGTTTCGTTCGTTCGACGAAGTGAAGAGCTGACGGCAGATATCAATACGGCAGAATCTCTTTTGAGTGAGGCTGTTGTTCAGGAAGAATCGAGAGCGGCGTCGCTATCAGGCTTTGAAAGCGATCAAGCACGTCTGCGGATAGAACTTGTTGAATCAGATCACGCTGTGACAGCGATTAGAGATCAAGCACATCAGAGTGAATTAGAACTGGAGCGTCGGCAACAGAAGCTTGATTTTGATCGGCAACAGGTTGCCGATTTGGATGTTGCCGAGAGTGGTGGATCGGAGGAGTTGCTTTCCCTGACAGCCAGGAGTGGTCCAGTTGCTGATGAACTTCGTCTGCAGATCGACGCGAGGAACAGCTGCGAGCAAGAACGAGACGTCTCTGCGAAGGCTTTGACGAAGGTTGAACAGGCTTTTCAGGATGCTCAGCTTGCCATTGAAAATCATGAGGGTAACGTTGAGACTGCAAGAGGTGAATTATATGCTGCAGCCAATGCCGCTACTGCGCTTCACAATGTCGTTGACAATACATCACTAGCGGTCGCACGAATCTCTGAATCCCTGATGAAGTTACAGGCCGAGGCTACTGAAATTCAGACTGATGTTCATCGGACTACAGAAGAGCGATCGAAAGTCGAAAAAGAGTTGGCTTTACTGGGTGAACGTATTGAATCAGTCAAATCAATATGCCTAAAAAGAGAGTCTGAATTAGGAAATTCGAAGATAGAGGTTGAACGTCTAATTGAGGACATTCGTAAGAAAGAGCACGATTTAGCATCAAGACGTGCCCGGGTTCAATCTCTTTTAGAACTTGAGGCAGGGCGCACCGATTACGAAGAGGCCGCTCGAGTCGTACTCGATTCGGTCGACGGTATTGTTCACAATGGATCGGTTGTTGACCACCTCGAGGTTGACCGGAAATTTGAATTCGCGGTTGAATCATGTCTCGGTGAACTACTGCAGTATGTGGTTGTTGGTTCACGGCGTGATGCGCTTGCTGGAGTTGAATTAGCTACAACACGTGGCGCAGGTCGGTGTGGTTTTTTGATTAGTGGTGAGGCTGGCGACAACGATGCATCGTCTGTTCCTCCGCATCCAGCGCTTCAGTCACTGTTTAGTGTTGTCAGTGTGTCTGGGCCAGGGAAATCAGTAGTTGGACGACTTCTTAAACGTCGTTGGCTGGCACCTTCAATGGAGGTCGCAACCGAAGCGGCATCACTTACACGCGATCCTATAGTTGCGCCAGACGGAATGGTTATACGTGGGTCTGATTTGCTGCACGGAGGAATAAAGCAGGATGCACGTGGGTTGCTTGCGGCTAAGCGGGAGATTAGAGAGTCACAAGTTCACATTGCTGATGATGTTGAAAAGATAGACCGTCTTTCCCATGAACTTGTGACGAAAAAAGAACAAATTGGAAGAGAACTTAACTCAATTGAAAAACTTAAGAGCGAGGAGCACCAGGCAGAAAAAGAACTCGTTAGCTGTCGTATGCACCTGCAGCAACTTAAAGATGCACATAGTCGATTAACCGAGAAACTTGAATTAGTTCAGGTAGAAAGAAGGCAGGCTACTGAAGAACGAGAAGGCCTCGAAGCAAAAGAAAGAGAGGCGCGTGAGTCGATTGGTCGTCTTGAGACAGAGCAACGCTCTGCTGATGAAAAGTTCATGGGCGCACAAGGTAGTTTGTTAGAAGCACGAGAGTCTGTAAATAGACTCCGCCAAGATCTTGCTGATACGAAGGCTAGACACGCCGCGCTGTTAGAGCGCGCAACAGCATTGGCGGCTGATGTTAGGCGACTTGAAGAGCGGCAGGATGATTTACGCCACCGTATTCGTATTCGTGAACAAGAAAATGAGCGTGTAATAACTGAGCGCAAACGTTTGTCAGAAGAGGTCACACTTTCTGAACTGCAGTGCAAGAGTGATACGGAATCGTTTGAGGACTTGCGGCAGAAGATAGTTGTACTTGGTGGGCAAGCGGATGAGCTTCGACTAAACATCTCTTCTCAGGACGAGAGCGTGCGCATCGCTCGTAGTTCTCTCGATCAGGCGAAGACAGAGGTTAGCCAGCGAGAAGTCGAGCGGGCGAGAGCAATGGCGGATTTGTCGCACCTTGGAGAGTCCTGCTCTGAGACTATTCAGATGACGCTGGAGGCGGCCATTAAAGAAGTAGGTCGGTT
>CAZWKO010000201.1:0-5403 GCA_964634925.1 uncultured Vicinamibacteraceae bacterium | reverse complement strand
AAGTTATTGCCCTCATCCTTCGGAGTGAAATGCCGCATCGCCATGCCATTCGGGACATACACAACCCCGAACCGACGGACCGGGTTAGCCGCACTGTTCCGAATCGCTGCAAAGGCCGGAACCATACTGTCAAGAAATGGCAATGCCACTGCTGCGCCAATGCCACGAAGGACCGTACGACGAGGGATTGATTTCGGTGTAATGATCATGAGTCTGACCTCCGCATCTGGAACGGCGTACTCTTAACGATTCCCAGAATAATAGACGACCAACGGTAATTCCCGCTAGCCGAATCACGAACGATTTTTCGAACGACCGGTGTGTCGTAATACTCCGTACCACGACCCAAGGCATACATAAGGAGTTTTTCGGTAATAGTCCCGACAAAATCATCAGGCCGATCAAGCAATAAATCACGAAGCCCGGACCGTCCCTCAAAGGCAACACCATCTGGCAGGACGCCCGAGGCATCGACAGGCGTTCCTCCCTCATTTAAATCACGCCATCCACCTATCGCATCATAGTTTTGCAACGAAAATCCGATGGGGTCCATTGGAGCATGGCACACCGAGCACGACGGATTTTCACGGTGTTGCGCCATCGCCTCTCGTAACGAGACTGGCTTCCCGTCCCGCTCTTCCTCAAGCGCCGGGATGTCAGGCGGGGGTTCAGGCGGCGGTGCACCTAATAAATTCTCAAGGACCCATTTTCCGCGCAACACCGGTGATGTCCGGTTTGGATACGACGTAACAGTCATCACACTGCCATGGCCAAGCAGTCCACCACGCTGCGCATCACTTAACATCACACGTCTAAAACGATTCCCATAGACACCGGGAATTCCATAATGCTCGGCCAAGCGCTGATTCACGTATGTGTAATCAGCCGACAGCATTTCAAGAAGCGTCGTATCAGCCTGGAGCTGATTCCCAATAAACAATTCGGTTTCCCGACGAAACGCATCACGCAAATTCTCATCAAACTGCGGAAAAATATCGGGGTCTGGATAAACACCCCGCATGTTGCGCAGGTACAACCACTGCCCAACAAAATTATCGACCATGGCCTGCGACCGCGGGTCGGCCATCATTCGACGAACCTGCGCCTCAAGCACCGCCGAGTCACTCAGTGTCCCCTGCTCCGCCACGGCAAGTAACTCGTCGTCTGGAATACTGCTCCATAAGAAAAAAGACAGCCGAGAAGCCAATTCCGTATCGGTGATTTCGTAATTGCTGCCCGACGGCATATCGACCGGGTCACGCTCCACCCGATACAAAAAATCAGGATCAGCAAGAAGTCGCTCGAGTGCAAACTGAATGCCTTTATCGAAAGTGCCTTCTTGTCGCCCCGCGTGATAGAACTCCATCAACGTGTTGACGTCTGTCGCATTAGCCGGCCGCCGATACGCTCGTCGCGCCAAAGCAGTAAGGATTTCCTGCGCACAAGCAGGCTCTTCCGAAACCGTCTCAGGACTACAGCTGAAAATCCGACGTCGACTTGGCGTGTCGCCTAACCCGGTCACGCTCAAAGGACCTGTAATCTGCAAACTATTCAGGCGGGGATTCGTGTCTGGCATTTCGTTGACGGCAAGAGCAAATGCCGTTTGTCTCGGTTGCAGCACCCCTTCCTCTTCCCATGTTTCTCTGGGAAAAGTCACCCCAATCGTATGAGGACCCGCCGGCACCTGAATGGTTAGTTCGAGTGGATCATCCGCATGAAGAAAGTAATCCTCCCAGTCATCTGTGCCACGAATATTTCCAGAAAAACTAATCGGTGCCGGTGTGCCCGGGGCTTCTCCACCAAAGGTAAAATGTGCGATCCGCTTACCATCAAGCCGAAATTCGATCTCGTGCGCTTCGTCAATGCCACGCACATAGCCAACATAATTGGTCTGCAAGCGAACCTTAATTAGGTACTCACCATCAACAGGGAAATAATGGCTAACGGCCGTGCCACCACGCGACCCAAACGGCAGGTCTTCGCTTTGCTGATCAGTCTGAATGAGATTCAGAGGAACATCGTACGTTTCAATGACAGCACCACCTGTCGGCGCTTCACCAATCGCAAGGCGACTGATTTTTTTTGCCGCAGAAACATACCGCTCCAGTAAAGCCGGCGACAACGATAATGATGTTGCAATATTGTCAAACCCATTCTGGTCCGGTGCGTCCGCTGGAATCAAAGTTGCTACGTCAACATTCAAGTCGAGCAGATCACGAATGACATTTCGGTACTCCGCTTGATTTAATCGATGGAACGCCTGGGTACGACCGGGGTGCGGGCGTTCCGCGGCCGCACGGTCCAATTCGTCTTCAAGCCAGCGACGAAACCCATCATAGGTCTCCTTATCCGGACGCGGCCTTGGCTGTGGTGGCATAGCCCCGACACGCAGTTTCCGAACAACGGTTTCCCATAATTCAGGGTCTTCAGCAACGTCATCGATATTCGCGGTATCTAACGCCAACCCAACCAACTGCAACTGGTCAGCTATGCGACCAGAACCCTCGCCAGCAACAATGCGTTCGTTATGACAACTCACGCAATACTGGTTAAGGAGTGCCCGCTGCGGAGAGGTCGTGACCGGCTCAACTCCTTGCGCGGACAGATCCGCACAAAACAACGCCAACAGAGCTGCGACGAAATAAGGAACAAAGAGCCTGTTTTTCAACCAGCAACCCCCTCTTATATCAGTCCCTGTAGAGACTCAGAACCACTGTAGTTTGTCCACATCTATAGTTATTGTCAATCGTTAAGCAGCTAAGGTAGCATGGCCCTTGGAGGCGATGTAATGACGGCGAACGGAACGGTTTTTACGACCTGGCGTAAAGCCTGTATCACGCTATTTCTGGCTGGTCTTACCTGGAATGCCGTGGTCCGTGCCAACACGGATATCGAATCACTTATCGCCGCAAGTCGTGCACAGGATTCTGAAGCCGTCCAAGCCTTGCTGTCAGACGGCGTGAACGTGAACGGCGAGCAAGCCGACGGCGCTACTGCCTTACACTGGGCCGCATATCGTGACGACCTCGCGTTGGCAAACCTTTTGATCAATGCCGGAGCCGACCCAGATAAGGCAAACGAGCTCGGTGCAACCCCTTTATTCTTAGCTGCTGACAATGGCAGCGTCGACATGGTTCAACTCTTACTGGAGTCGGGCGCGAATCCAAATGCACCGCTACACGTTGGAGAAACACCCCTTATGACGGCCGCTAGGACGGGGAACGCAGACGCTGTGCAGAGCCTGATTGAACACGGGGCTGATGTCGATGTCACCGAAAAACGGCGCGGCCAATCTGCGTTGATGTGGGCCGTGGCTCAAGGCCACAATGAAACCGTCGCCGTTCTAGTAGAAAACGACGCCGAGCTTACGACCCGGTCTCGTGTGCGTCCACGGCTGATGCACAATGACAGCAACAATGGGTCTCAATACGACCAAGGGTTTATTTGGAATCGAGGCGGTTATACCCCACTCTTATTTGCCGCACGTCACGGCAACGTCGTGGCCGGACGGCTTCTGGTTGAAGCCGGCGCGAACATCGATGACCGCGCGCCAACCGGAGCCACAGCTCTGGCCATTGCGCTCCACAGCGGGCAGTCAGAGTTTGCGCAATTTGCGCTTGCACATGGGGCAGACCCCAATGATTTCGGGCCTAGCTACGCACCACTCCACATAGCTGTTCTTCGTGGAGATCACGAGTCCGTAATAAACCTACTAGCCCGTGGGGCCGACCCAAACAAACGGTACGAGAAAGGCACGCCTCTTCGCCGTGCAAGCCGCGATTGGTACTTGATGCCACAGTTGGTCAGTGCAACGCCGTTCTGGCTGGCATCGTATTACCAGGAACCAGAAATCATGCAAGCTCTTCTTGACGGAGGCGCTGACCCAAGCCTAACAACGCTTGAGTTGTGGCGCCCTGTCTTTGAACGGGCTGGTGCCGTTGGCCCACCACACATCGCAGGTGGCTTCCAAACGGCCCTTCAAGCAGCTACCCGTGGAAGATATGACCGGGGACGAAACAGTCTCAGCGTTAATGCAAATAGCGACCCGGACGAGGATGAGCGCCTCACGCTAGAAGCGGTAAAGGTAGCCGTTGAGGCAGGAGTAGACATTAATCATGCCGACCACGTTGGCGATACAGCGCTGCACGTGGCCGCACAACGAAATCACGAAACGGTCGTCAAGTTTTTGGTAGAACACGGTGCTGCACTTAATGTTAAGAACCAATCCGGCGAAACGCCACTAGCTGTTGCGAAAAGGGCCGAAGCCCGCCGCCTCGCGCGCCCATACATAACACGGTATCCCAGTGGAAACTCGGCACAAGCCCTTCGTGACCTTGGCGCCATCGACGAGACCGAGAAAACAACAGCCGAAAACGAGCAGTAGCCGCTTCTTCTGCCAATAGTTCTTCACTTACGCACGCTGTCACCACCCAGCTCAATCTGGAGGAAACTGCACCCAATACCATTCGGAAAAAGCGAGAAAAACAGGCGTGACCGGCAAGCGCGACGGTGTTATTCTTACCTTGAGCGTACTGTGCTCGACACACACTAGTAAGGAGTGTGCGCGTGTCTGAAATACAGCGAGGGCAGCGAATCTTGGCCAGGGGCATAGCACTGACCCTACTCGTCTGCCTTCACACTGCAGCGATAACCGCACAATCGGGCGCAGTCACCGCCCCAGCAACTGCTTCCGACTGGGCACCGCCGCAAACCCCTTGGGGTGTTCCTGACTTTCAGGGTATCTGGGATTACCGAACCGCCACCCCTCTTGAACGTCCAACCGAATTTGGAGATAAAGCGACACTTACTCCAGAAGAAGCCGCCGCTTACGAAAAACGATACAAGGCAGACCTCGCCAACTATGACCTCGCACCTAGCGTGCACGCAAAATGGTGGCTTGACTACGGTGAAGAACTGACTGCGGACCTGAGGACCTCGTTAATTACCGAACCTATGAATGGTCGGATGCCGGCAACGACAACTAAGGCCAAAACGGCTGCCCGAGGCCGCAGCGAACGAAGGGCATTGACCCATAGCGTCGAAGACCGCAGCTTCGGCGAAAGGTGCATCTCGTTTGGCGTTCCCCGTCTTCCCGGGGCCTACAACAATAACTACCAGATTTATCAGACACCGACACACGTTGCGATCGTGCAAGAAATGATCCATGACGTGCGCATTATTCCAATGGATGGACGTGCACATCTGACCACAGACATCCCCCAGTGGCATGGAGATTCCCGCGGGTACTACGAAGGAGATTCTCTCGTCATCGAAACCAAGAATTTTTCGGGACGAGCGGCCTTTCGGGGCGCCACGTCGGACCTGATTCTCAAAGAACGTTTCACTCGAATCGACGCTGAAACCGTCCGCTACGAATTCAAAGTTGATGACGCTGCAACGTGG